>JANQLZ010000046.1 GCA_028280325.1 Bacillota bacterium | reverse complement strand
TTATACATGTTTAGTGCTTATGTGATATTTACTACCTCTAAGTGAGCTCATTTATTTGCTTTAAACTTAGCCTATATATCTAACTTAATGACATTAGTTGGACAGTCCCTGATAAGTTAAGTAAAATAAAATATGAAGCAGATAGTACTTACCCATCTGCTTCAAAACTGCAATTTAGTTTTTTAGTTTGTACTATGGTGCAAGATTATCAAAATAACTTTCAGGAGTATGCTATATGAAATATCTGACAGCCAGAAATATAATAATTGTGTTCTTAGTCATATCAAATATTGTTTCTCTCACTTACTTGTTTACCTGTAAGCAAAATTTTACTTACGCAAATGAAGTTCTGTATAGCAATTTTTATTTATCTTTTATAAATACTAATACGATAGTCAAAGGACTAATAGATGACAATAATACTATCCTCCTTAAAGACAATTTCTTTCAGGAGGAGATTCAAAAAATCAAAGATATATATAGTGTAAATGAGATGAGATTTGAAGGAGATGAGTTTTTTCACAACCAAAGCAAACTTTTCTTATACTTTATGTACATAAAACTATCCTATTCAGACATTGAAAAGGGATTTTTGCAGAGTTTTCTAACTGAACGAGAGGCATTCCTGGAAAAATTATCTACAGAAGCATATGAAAAATCTTATTATAAATTGGTTACTGAATATGTTGATTTGATTAAAAAAATTGAGCAAAAACATAATAATTACCTTTCAGATTTTATAGATGAGCACAAATAGTTTTAGTTAACATCGTTATTAATTATCAAAATATGATTTACAATAAGCTCTATACACATAGAGCTTGTTCTATTTATGATTGTTACAATTGCATAAAAGTAAGCCACCACCATCCTTATATAGTACCCGCACGATATCACCATTTTAATCTTAATTCAATTTATTATAAAATTTCGTCTCATCTTTTTTTGCAATAACTGATTCGTTATTGATAATCAGCCTAACCCACATTGTATTGTCTGATACCGACAATAAAGGTTTTTATATGTTTTTAGAGAATATGTACGTTATAATTAAAGTGAGGTGATACGATGAGTAAAATTGAATCTCGTCTGCGAGAAATGGGATTAGAACTGCCTGAGGTGCATACCCCGGTAGGATTATACATACCTGTTAACCGTGCTGGAAACTTTGTCTATACATCCGGGCAGGGATCCAGACAACATCGTGGAAAACTTGGGGCTGATCTGACAATTGCCGAAGGTCAGGAAGCAGCTAAATACTGTATGCTCCAGTGTTTAGCTTGTATTAAAAAAGAGATTGGTAACCTGGATAAAGTTGAAAAAATTTTTAAGGTACTGGGCTTCGTCAATAGCGCTCCAGGGTTTAACCAGCAGCCGCAGGTCATTAATGGAGCCTCCCAACTCTTGCTTGATTTGTTTGGAGATAAAGGACGCCATGCCCGCTCAGCGGTCGGAGCCAATGAACTGCCCAACGATGTTGCTGTTGAAATAGAAATGCTGGTGGCAATCAAACAGAATTAATGAAGTTCGTAAATTTCTAATTACTAGGAGATATTCTATGAAACAACTAGATACCACCCTGGCTGCCCAGGCAAAAATGCTGGGTGCAGAGCTTTATGGCGTGACTTCTCTGGATAGTATTCAGGATCATGTCCATAAAATACCTCATTATTTGCTTGACAATCACACAAAAGCGATCAGTATTGGCATGATTATGCCCTGCTCTTTAGTTGAATGCTTAAAAGACGGGCAGTTATTTGGCATAAAGCTTTACAATCATTATTTTAAACAAGTAGTTATACCAACACTGGAACGAACAGCACTGATCATTGCCAATTTACTGGAGAAAGCCGCTAACAGGGCCTTTATTCTGCCAGCGGACCTCAGCAGCTTTAGTCCGGGACACCCGGTTTATTTTCATCATTTAATAGCCAGCTACGCCGGTTTGGGCTGGCTGGGCAAGAGCAATAGATTGATAAATTCAACCTATGGTGCCCGAGTCCATTGCATTACTATTCTAACTGATGCTGATTTGGAAATCAGTGAAGCAGTAGAGGATGGCTGTAAACAGTGCTGTTTATGTCTTGATCATTGTCCAGGTGGCGCTCTCAGTGGAATACCATTCCACCCTCATCACCAGCCGGACCACCGCCGCGACGGTGAAAAGTGCAGAAATACAGGGTCTACAGATCAGAATGACACAACTGAACTGCCCGTTAACTGTGGCATGTGCTTGGCAATATGCCCTTATAATAAATAAAAGGAGTAGTTATATGTTAAAAAACTTAAACGCCAACTGGGATTTGGACTCATACTTTCCCGGCGGCAGCAACTCAGTTGAGTTTGCCAATTATTTGGCTGATTTACAAAAACAAATTACAGATTTCCAACAGGAACTGGCCCGGCTTGAGACAGCTGACGGCTGTCATGACACCTGGAAGCATATCTTAAATGAAACCCAGGACATTGCAAAAAAACTGCGTCATGCCAGTTCTTTTACTACCTGCCTGGCTGCCCAAAACACCCAGGATAAAAAAGCGGTGCAATTAGTGGGAAGAATGAATGCCCTCAATGCCCTTAATGCCAATTTAATGACCAGTATTGAAGAGCGTTTGTTAGAATTGAGTGAAACCAGCTTTAATCAACTCCTCAAAGATGAGTATTTTGTACCCTTAACATTTAACTTAACAGAAATCAGAGAAAAAGCCAGCAAAAAGTTGACTGCCGATAAAGAAAGTATTATCAATGCCTTGTCAGTTGACGGGTACCACGCCTGGAGTACCCTTTACAATTCGATCACCGGAAGCTTAAAAATACCTGTTGAGATAGATGGTCAGTTAAAGAAACTGTCACCCGGCCAGGCGGCAAATATGATGTCCAGCCCTGACAGAACGATTCGAGAAAAGGTTTTTACCAGCTGGGAAACATCCTGGGGGCAGGTAGCTGACAACTGTGCACTGGCCTTAAACAGTATCGCCGGTTTCAGGCTGAATGTATATCAACAGCGAGGCTGGGATGACTTTTTATATGAACCATTAGAGTACAATCGGATGACTCGCCAAACCATTGAAGCAATGTGGACAGCTATCAATAAGAATAAAGAGCCCTTAGTTAAATTCTTAGCCCGCAAGAAAAAGCTGTTGGGTATTGACAAGATGAGCTGGCATGATTACACCGCTCCGATTGGCGCTTCCAGCCGAACATTCAACTTAGAAAAAGGAGCTAATTTTGTCGTAGAACATATTTCTAACTTTAGTCCCAGCATGGGTAAACTGGTAACTCGGGCTTTTAATGAAAACTGGGTTGAGAGTGAAAACAGAGATAATAAACGAGCCGGGGCTTTTTGCTCCAGTTCCCCTGTCAGTAAACAGTCCAGAGTGTTTATGACTTATTCCGGAACTGCCCGCAATGTCAATACCTTGGCCCATGAACTGGGGCATGCCTATCACTCTTCTGTGATGGCCGACCTGCCGCCTATCTCTCAAAGATATGCGATGAATGTGGCTGAGACAGCTTCAACATTTGCTGAATTTGTTGTTGCTGATGCTTCATTAGCAACAGCATCTACCAAGGAAGAAAAGATAGCCTTACTCAGTGCAGATTTACGAAGAGCTGTTGCTTTATTGATGAATATTCAGGCCAGGTATCTGTTTGAAACCAGATTTTATGCCAAAAGAAAGTCCGGTTCTGTCAGTGTTCAGGAACTGAATCAGCTAATGCTAACTGCCCAAAAAGAAGCCTTCAGTGATGCATTGGATGTTTATCATCCTCACTTCTGGGCCTCTAAACTACATTTTTATAGTACTCGCGTGCCTTTTTATAACTTCCCCTATACTTTCGGCTATCTGTTCAGTGCTGGAGTCTATGCCCAGGCCAAAACCCAGGGTGCTGATTTTGAGCAGAATTATATTAACCTGCTGCGTGACACCGGCCGTATGAGGGTTGAAGATTTAGCAATGAAGCATTTGGGAGTTAACCTGGAGCAGGAGTCGTTCTGGCAGGATGCTCTTGATGTGGTGTTGGCAGGATATCAGGAGTTCATGAGATTAACTAAATAGGCTTCGTTCTTAGGAGCTCCCACAATTAAACCTATTTCTGCGTCATACGCAAAAAAATCTGTAAACATATACTGCCTCGTATTATGTTTGCAGATTTTTTGGCTTTTCCTTGATCTAGGCTCAATTCTGTGAGCCCAGGCTTAATGAGGCTCTGCGGCGGTTATTTGCTATTTAATGAACTATATTTCTATAAAGACGGTTCGAGGGCACTGAAAAAGTCTCCAGAGGACGGCTGTTTTTATAAAACCCATTACGAGTAAAATTTGCTCAAAGATATTCTGACTCGTATTATCTTTGCAGAAAATTTCTTCTATTCCTTGAGCTGGGCTTAATTCTGAAAGCCTAGACTTAATGAAGTTCTGTGCCAGTTATTTACAGAAGCATCATGGGGACGACTGTTTTTTGTAATACCCATTACTAAAAAGTTCTGCTCAAAGATATACTAAATGTGTATCATCTTTGGAGCAGATTTTTTCTTTTCCTTGATCTAATCTCAATTGTGTAAGCCACGTTATGCCTTACTATTCATCGGTTATTTACAATGGGACGGCAATAGGTTGGCAGTAGGGCGGCGGTTGGCTGGCAGTTGGTTGGCAATTGTACTGGTGCGGGAGCAAAATATAAACATTAACTTGGAATATAGCAAAATGTAGAAGTAACTCCTTAACAAGTGCTCCATTAATCTAGAAACTTATGACTACTATTGGAGGTTGTTGAAAATGTTTGCTGTCAAGGCGCTAGGCTCTGCGCAAAACTATACGAGGTAGTATGCCAAGTGCGCAAAGAGCCAGGCGATTTGAAAATAATCGCTACCTTAAAGCAAATATATAAAAACGCAGAGAGCGGACTTTTTCAGCAGCCTCGGACGGTTCTTTTTGTTGCAAATATAACGTTTTTATATATAAGCAAACTAGATTAGTTAGACATCACCTTAACTAAAACAATCTCCCACCAATCGTTTAAGCCATGGTTCAAGCTATTGTTCCAGCAATCGTTCATCTATAGTAAAAACCAACTACCAACTATCCAGCAGCATATTGCCAATCTATTAACCGATCTGGTTTACAAGTTTAAAGCCTGACCCCAAACTTGTAAACTGGGAAAGGGTTAAGAGGTTAAGGTCTCCCATCGCCCTACAACTGTTCAGCTATCGTTTAAGCTATTGTTAAAGCTATCGTTCAGCAATTGCAAATAGAAAGGTAAATGGCGCCAGCAGTAAAAATATCAAACTACCCACCCCCCAAACAATCGCCAACCTATTGCCCCACAATAGCGTTCAAGCTATTGTTCCAGCAATCGTTCAGCTATAGTAAAAACCAACTACCAACTATCCAGCAGCATATTGCCAATCTATTAACCGATCTGGTTTACAAGTTTATGGCCTGACCCCAAAGTTGTAAACTTTAAAAAAGTGTAGCTGGGAAAGGGTTAAGAGGCTAAGGTCTTATAGACAGGCAAATCATCGCGCTAGCAGTAAAAGTATCATGCTGCCCAACTGCCAAACAATCGCCCCACAATCGCCCACCAATTGTACAAGCTATTTCAAAAACAACAGCTGTGAAGTTGAGTTAGCTTATTGATGTGGTATAATACTAGCGGTGATAAATTATGGATAAAGTCGCAATTAGAATCGGTCCATTTGCAATACACTGGTATGCGATTCTAATAAATATTGGCATTATACTGGCTTTGATCTTTGCCTGGAGAGAATCAAAACGGCAGAGGCTTAACCCAGATACAATTTTTGATATTTTACTGGTAGCCATGCCAGCTGGTATTATTGGGGCCAGGCTGTATTATGTAGCATTTGATCTGCAGCATTACCTCTCATATCCACTGGAAATTATAAGAGTATGGCACGGCGGTTTAGCTATCCATGGGGCGTTAATTTTTGGCGGACTTGGCGCCTGGCTGTACTGCCGCAGAAAGAAGATAAATTTTCTGCAGTGGGCCGATATTCTGGCTCCAGGCATCGCCTTAGCTCAGGGTATCGGGCGCTGGGGTAACTTTGTCAATCAAGAGGCTTACGGGTATATCACCGATGTACCCTGGGCTTTTTACATCAATGGTGCTTATCGGCATCCGACATTTTTGTATGAATCGTTGTGGGATCTGGCCTTAGCTTTTATTTTAGTTTATGTACTACGCAAAAAGAAGAAATATCATGGCCAGATAATCGCTTTGTATGCGCTGGGTTATTCTGCAGGACGATTCTGGATCGAAGGCTTAAGGACAGACAGCTTAATGATCGGCCCTATCAGGGCAGCGCAATTGGTCAGTATAATTGCCATAGTAGTTAGTTTAGCGTATATGTTGTATAAAAGCAGACAGCACCAAAATAGCTGAAGCACGATAAAGGGGCCTCATGGCCCCTGAAAGTTTAGTTATTTTATGATAACCCCACTTTAAATATTTTCACTCTACTACCGCCGTGAACATATACATAATAACTGCTGGCCTTTCCCTCAATATTAATTTTGTCTGCACTTTGGTCGCTGACAAAAACCTCTTTCATTGGAACCGAACTAGTTTCAATCATCCGAATAACATCGCCTGTTTCTACTGAAGAGGTGTATAAAACAAAAGCATTGCCTTCTCCAATAACCTGGGGCTGACATCCTTGTGGTGAACCTAAAACTTGAGTGTCATCCAGGTCAAGCAGTTTATCGCCTTGATTAAGCTCAAAGGATTGAAAGGCAGTTACAACCCCATTTTCAAAGACTACAGTAATCTTATCATCATTCTGCATGACACCAGCCATTATAATCCTGCGAGCCATATCACCATTAGAGACTCCACCCAGGTCGATCTGCCTTTTCCAGATCACCTTCTCGGTATCATGCCTGAGAACCAGACCATCATTGAAAACTGTAATGATTGTATCATCAGCCAACAGGGTCGTTTGGGCTATTTTATAATCTTTTTTTATTTGACGATACAGGTCATAGTTTATAAACACTGCTTCGCCGCTGTTGCTAACCCCGATTATATCATCGGTGTAATTACCTTTAGTTTCCAGAGTGCTAAAATCAATAATCTGATAGGAGCCGTTATTTTTTGTCAGGCCGTACTGCATGTTAGCTGAAAAACAGATAAAGTGATTATCTACATCCCGCTCAGCAAGCATACCTCCTTGGAGGTCAATCTTCTCAATCCTTGTATCTGATGCAGTTATCAGATATTCCTGATCCAGATCCCCACAGATTAATCTAAAACCTTTCGAGATATTGATGGTATCGATCAGTTTTCCCTGCTTGAAAATCCTGATGAAGTATTCATCATCGGGTGATATATAGGATATCCCCATACCCTCTCTACCCAACTGGCTGATATTTTCAATCTTATGGTATCCTACTTTCATGGCATAACGAACTGCTATATCCTCTTCATATATCAGACTTGGCTTGGTAAAAGCCTGATAGAGCGTTTCTCCCTCCTCAGGCCCAGCTTTGTTGCCCGAAAACATGATTAACACCATGCAAACAGTGACGATGATACAGATTCCTATAACGCTGGCAGCAGCGAGGTTGCGATTGCTTTTCCTTTTTAGGTTACGAGATAAGCTAGCAAACAGCATCCTTTCAACTTGAGGCGGGGCTTTCATATTTCCTGTTTGGCTATGATGCCACTCAATTTTATGTGCCTGACACGAACGGGTCAAAGACCTGCTCACAAATCTCTCCGGATCCTGCCATCTGTATTTATTGACGATGTCTTCATATAACCTGGAGAGTATTTTCTTGCTTACAGTAATAGCCTGTTCTTCCGGGTACTTTTCTCGAACTAGAGTGAAGACAATATCGATATGCTGCTGAGCTATTGGAATAAACAGCTGAACCTCGCCTCGTCTGATACGTCTTAGAATGTCTTTCACTGGTACTCACCCCACTTGTACACTTAACTCAATAAGATTACTTCCCCTGCGACCATATTTTCAGCATTACAGTTTTAGCTATTCTTCTTTTTCAAATAGCTCTTTTCCTACACCGCAGAGTGGGCAAAGCCAATCTTCAGGCAGATCAGCAAATGATGTACCTGGCTCTATTCCATCAGCGCCCTGCTCCGGGTCATACACATAACCGCATACTGTACAAATGTATTTATCCATAAATCTTTACCTCCAATTTAATTAGTACATCTTCATAGCCTTAGCTATCAATAAATCTCTTCAGGGCTTTGCCTAAACGCTCAATGCCAATTGAAATATTATCATGACTGGCATTAGAGAAGTTAATTCTAAAGCAATTCTTACGACCATCGACAAAGAATGTCTCTCCAGGAACAAAAGCGACTTTCTCTTTAATACCGATATGAAACAGTTCTTTAGTATCAATACCCTCAGGCATTGTAACCCAGATGAACAGTCCCCCGTCCGGTACATTATACTGTGCCTCGTTGGGAAAGTGCCTGTTCATTTCAGCAATACATAAATCTCTTTTAGCTTTATATTGCTTTTTGATCTCTTCAATATGAGGAATCAGCAAATCTCTTTTCAGGAACTCAGCAACAATAGCCTGGGCCAGCATATTGGTATGCACATCAGTACCCTGTTTGGCGATCTGCATCTTACTGATAACATCTTTGGGGCCGACAGCATAACCAACCCGCAGCCCTGGTGAAATCAGTTTGGAAAAGCTACCTAAATAGATGCTTTGCTCGGTTGTGTCCAGAGATTTAACAAATGGCAAAGCCTCCCCACTGTAGCGCAGATAACCATAGGGATCATCCTCTATTAATAAGGTTTCATACTTTTCTAACAACTCGGCAACTTGTTTACGTCTGGCTAAACTCAATGTCGAGCTGCTCGGGTTCTGGAATGTTGGCACAATGTAAACTATCTTTGGCTTCTCTGAGATAAGTTTTTCTTCCAAGATATCGATGTTCATCCCATCTTTATCAGCAGGAATAACTACAAACTCAGCTTGATAGGTTCTAAAGATCTGCAGTGCTGCCAGATATGAGGGGCTTTCAACTGCAACTTTATCATGAGGATTTAACATCACTTTGCCAGCCAGGTTAATACCCTGCTGAGATCCGGAAAGTATTAACAGGTTTTCCTCAGCCACCTGCAGGCCTTTGCTTTGCAGAAATTTTGTCAGTTCCTGACGCAACGGGCCATAGCCTTCGGTCGATCCATATTGAAGTATTCTCCGGCCATCATTATGCATGACATCTTTAACAATATCTACAATAGTATCGATATCGAATGTGTCAGGCGATGGCAATCCTCCAGCCAGCGAGATCATCCCCGGCTGCTGGGAAACCTTTAACAGTTCCCTGATTGCATTACCTTTTATTCCCTGCATCCGTGTTGCAAATCTTGATTCTTGCATTTCTCATTCCTCCTTTACAGCGTACCATATATTCTTCTATTCAAGGAGTGATAAATCCTGCTTAAAGACCCTTGAGCTGGGAGTTTATTTGCAAAAGCCTGATCCCAAAACTGCCTTTTAATCGCTCATATCGATGTGCACAACCTCGTAATAAGGGGTATTGCTGAAAAGATAAATGTAGTACTCGTCACCTGAGTTTTCAATATTCCAGGAAACTAACTGACGATTAAGATCCAGCTTAATCTCTCTCATTGGTCGGGTATAGGTGTTAAAAATCCCTGCATATCTAACTGACTTATTATTATCTGTGATCTGTGAAGCATAGGCCAGTACTCGATGATCTGATGAGATTAAAGGCCTCGGAACCACCTCACAGGAATGCCAGGTCTCATTGGTATCAACAGCAGCCTGGCCGTTTTGATTATCAAAAGACTGAAAAAAGCTGCCATTTTCATATTCTATTATTACATTTAGCTGCTTTTCTCCTGCCAAAATGAAGGCTCTTTCCACTGGATATCTTCTGCTGATGGCCGACCCCACCGTTGGAAACGTAATTTGAGCTTCCCAGACCATTTCGTTCTCGTGATACACTCCTATAATCCCGTTCTCAAAAACCGCCGCAATATAGCCTCTCGGATCAACTACAGCGTGCCTAATCCTGTTATCCTGGTTGTAGCCTTCAGGAAGAAAGTCTATTTGCTCATTTCTGAAAAGAACACTTCCAGTATCTGTTATGCTGAATAATTCTCCAGCTACTTTTTCTTTGACAGCCAAGTTTAATGTATCTATAATGGCAAAACTGTTGGGAGCTTCCTCGAACACTAAGAACTTATTATTTGGAGAAGTGCTGACCAAGTGTCCTTCCACTTTTAAAGAGTCAAGCTTTTTACCAGAGCTGTCATACTTCCAAAACAAGCCTCCTTCTCTAAAAATATAGGTGTCTGTTTCCAGATCGCCTGTAACAAAGGTGCAATGTTTGGGGGGCTGAATAGTTTTAAGAAGCTTTCCCAGTACCCAGATCTCAACATAGTGCTTTCCGTCTGCCTGGTAGATATCTACGGCCATACCCATTGCCCCGAGCCTGGTAATGCTGCTAACCGTCTTTTCTACCTGAAATGAGGTGCGCCAAAAAGGCTCAGCTACAATACTTTTAGGTTCAATATTATCGGTGTATACAGTTCCTTCGGCCTGTCTGTGAGGCTGAAGAGCGAGTAAAAAACTAATAACTACTAAAGGTACAAGTAAGAAAACTGCCCCTGTTACCATTGCATTTAGCTGTCTCTTTCTCTTACTAATCTGTGACAGACCTAATAACACACTCCTCATCACCTGTGCAGGTGCCTTCTGCTCAATAGCTGGAGATTTAGGTAACCACTTTAATTTAAGGGCAGAACAGGCTCTGGACAGTGATCGGTGAATAAACCTTTCCGGATTTTGCCAATAATAATATCTGACTATACTGATGTATAGTTTTTTAAACACATTAGCGACTATAAACTCAGCTTGTTCAGGGCCAAATTTATCTTGGGCAGTATTATAAACGGAGTCCAGAAACTGCTCGACAATTGGAACAAACAGCTGCAGTTCTCCTCTTTTTATTCGTTTTAAATCTTCCTTAATCTCAATCACCCACTTTATCTAATTAACCTGATTTATGGACACTTTGTTAAGCAATTGTAGACATAAGTTCAGTTATTCTGCAATTCTCCCTCCCTCTTATTAACGTTTTATTTGATCAATAGTTATATTATACATAAATTGCCGGGGTTTTTTAATAGATTTCGTAATATTATTTCGAATTATATGAAAATATCTCAGCAGGGTTGACATGTACCATAATTTCATGGGCATTTGGCACCTTGTTACTGATATTTTTCTCAACCTTTTCAGCAATGTCGTGGCCGCTTTTTACGGTAATGTCAGGGTTAACAGCTATTTGAAGGTCGAGATGAATATATGGTCCAACAACTCTGGCTTTCATATCGTCAACCTCAACCACACCCTCAGTACTCAAGCAAATCTGTCTTATTTCCTGCATTACTTTCTGATCCGGAGCAGTGTCAACTAATTGCTGAATTGATTTTTTATAGATATCAAAGCCTACTTTCAATACCAGAATAGAAACGATCAGACCAGCAGCAGAGTCGGCCCACAGGTATCCACCATAACGAGACAAAAGAACGCCGCTTAAAGCACCTATCGAAGAAAAGGCGTCACTTCTGTTATGCCAGGCATCAGAAACCAGTGCTATGCTGTTTAAGCTTTTGCCAACCCGATAAACATATTTAAACATAATCTCTTTAACGACTATTGAAATAACCGCTGCAACAATTGCTGCTGCTCCTGGTGGCTGCATTACAGGATTTCTTAACGACCTGATGGCCTCCAGCATTAGCCCTAATGCCGTAATGATTAGAACTATGGCTACAAATTTTGAGGCAATAGCTTCAATTCGAGTGTGTCCATAGTGGTGGTCATCATCAGCAGGTTTATTACTCCATTTAATACCTATCAAAGCAATAACAGTGGAAAGCACATCAGATAAGCTGTGGACAGCATCGGCTACCACCGCCTGGCTTTTGGCCAGGAACCCTGCTATCAGTTTTAACAAACTCAAGAATACATTGCTTAGTAAACTGATTACTAATACCTGTCGCGCTTTTTTCTCTCTTTGAACCAAAAGCTAGCACTCCTTTAAGATTTGGCGTTAGATATGTCCTTCGAGTTGGATTTAAATCCAGCTCAGTTGGGTAACAATACATTTAACGTCAACTAACACCTAACTAAATTTTTCCACAAATATAAAAAATAATACCAGTTAAACTGGTATCATGTTTATAATTAATATATCGATAAAAATTTCTCACTAAAGGATTTACTTCTGACCCATAAATATCCAAAATAAGGTTGACAAAAAAGTTTTATCTTGAAAACCTTCGTTCACCAGGAAAGCAATAACTCCTAATAGTACTACATCGTCGGTCTCCAAATTCTTTTTTTCCTTTAATGCCTTCACATATTCCTTCTTTTCTTCCTTTTTTATGGGTATTATGTTCTCTCTTTTAGAAATAATTTCAAAAGCTCTTTCCACCCTGTTGACAATATGGGAGGGTTGCCCAATTGTCGTCATTGTCGACTTGGAGCCATCTTCAATATTTACTATTGCCTGACGTTGAGCCATTATAACCTACTCCTTCTTTTTTGCTTTTTCAATGTATCTTGTAATACCCATCATTTTGACCGCACTGTCAATTCTATCCTGTCTCTTATCATTACAGAATGGCTTCAAAGCATATAACAGCTGCACCCTGGCGTCATCTTCAGGCTTAACATTAAAAATAGAGTCTTTAATCATGTTGAATATTAAATCTCTATTATTAAGTAAGAGATCCAGCGGGTCGAACCTACTGTCTTTACTTTGCTTCCTTTCATTTGGTTCTGTTTCACTATCTTTATCGTTGGAACGCTCGCTTGTTCGGTATTCTTCGGGCTTTTTATATAGCTCCACTACCTGGGCCTCATCTTTTCTATCTGCTGTATTTTCATCTTCATCGTCAATAATCTCTAATACTCGATCAATTAGCTCATCCTGATTATCGATACCCATTTGATCTAATATCATTTCTTTTAAACTATTTATATCCTGGCCTGCAATAGCTTCAGCTAATTTTGATGAGGCGTCATTGTTTTTATTATTACTATCCACCATAGATCACCCCTTGCCAAATTATATTCTATTACGTAAACAAAAAGACCACCGAAGTGGTCTGCAACCATGCAAATTATTATTTAAGCCAATCGCAAATCTTATTTCCTGCTGTTAATACTATCTTAAACCTGCAAAAAACCTATTCTAAACAGCCTGCTGCAACTGGCCAGACGTTTCAGCTTGTTGCTAAAAGCAAGATTTAGTAACCAAATCCACCGAAGCCCCCGCCGAAACATCCTCCATATAAGAATAGCAGAATAATAAACAGTATCAGGCGACTATTTCGTCTTCTGAATCCGTACTGGAAACCTCCACTGTAACTGCTGTAGCTGTAACATCCTTTTTTACCTCGGCCATAGCTACGGCTCACGCAACCACCACGGTAACAGCTGGCACCGCCATATCCACCGCCGAAGCCGCGTCTGCCAACGCTAAATACACCAATAAACAGTAATATTAATAATAATGGACTACCAAACCCATATCCAAAACCACCATATCCACAGAACATGGCCCAACCTCCTTAACTTGTTCAATCTATCATATGAATAAGCTAAGAACTTCGATACAAGCCTATCTGTAACAACGGTATTTTCTACAACATTTTCTTCGATAACATCTTCCGTAACCGCGGCCCCTGTATCCAGATCCACTATAACAGCTGAAACTACCATAGCCACCGTAGCCGAAACCACGTCGACGGAAAGCAAACACGCCGATGAATAACAATATTAGAAATAGCGGACCACCAAAGCCGAATCCGCCATATCCTCCATATCCTCCGAACATGGCCTGACCTCCTTTTCTTGTTCAATTTATCATATGTTGAAATATAGAAAGTTGATACAAGCCTTGTTTAATCCTTGAAATATTATGTATTAGTCACATTGATTGTACTCATTTTGGCCGCCAAATCCAAATCCTCCTCCAAAGAAGAATAAGAAGGCAATAATTATTATTATCCACCACCAGCCAAAACCGCCGTCAACATCGTCACTACATGGATCTGCCGGGTTATTTCCATAGCCTCCTCCAAAACCAAGTCCGCCAAATCCACCACCCCAGAAAAAGATAAATATCAGAATTATCCAAATCCATGGGAAGCCGCCTTCGTTATCAAAACCATCATATCCCATATGCCCTGCCCTCCTTAAAAATATAACGGTGTCGCACTATGTACGACCACCGAAAAACTGATACTTAAAAGAATACTCCAGCCTTATTATTTCCTATTGCGTGTCAAAAGAGATTTAAGCTGCCTTCGCTGTTCAGGTGATAATCCATCAAGTAATTCATTAGCCATTGATTTTCCGGAATTTTTTTTCATATGTTTTTTGGCCATTTTAGCCAATGGGTCATTAGGTGGTAAATTATTTAATTTGCTTAATAATATTTGCCTAATTTCTTTTTTATCAGATGTACCTAATAGTTTTTTCATCAACTCTCTCTCAGATCTCACGTTGTACTTTTTGAAAAGCTGATTCTTTAGTTTACTAATGTCAGAAGGTGAAATATTTCTGCTCAAATTAATAACACTCCCCCGAAAATAAATTGTTTAACGTTTGTCCAGTATTTCTCCAAGAATATCTACAATATCGCGCCCTGCCTGTCGCATATCTTTCCGAAAAATGGATACTATAAATCTGCCCGTTGCTTCACTGTTGGGATCAAAAGGCACCCTTTTTCTTTTTCTGTTATTACGCTTCCCTGAACTATCTTCGCTTTGTCGTGAAGATGAGGTATTGCGACGTCTGCGAGGCATCGGTCAGCTACTCCTTTCTAATAAAATTCCTCAACAACATCTTCATCACCCAACCAGTAGTAAATAGCAATAACGATAATAAAGAAAATTAATGACTGCTGTTTACTGATTTTATTTTTTTCACATGTGGTAAAGCCATTAGTTATAATAGCTATAAACAACAGTATGAGTAACAGCTCATCAGATTGCAGCAGGTCTTTATTAAATAGCATTGTTTTCACCTGCCCATATATATTAAATTTGTGTTAATATTAATTATGAAGTTAAGGCAGGGTCATATCCCTGCCCGTATGTAGTGATTTATTCTTCTGGTGGGCATATTGCTTTGTTTCCGCCAAAACCGAAACAGAAGGCAAACAGGAATAATAGAATAATATAGAAGATAAGACTGTCATCTCTATCAAAATCGTCTACACAATCGCTATAGCAGTCCCCACCACGGTTACCACCAAAACCTGTACTAAAAACAGCTATAAATAGAAGAATTAATAACAGTTCGTTATCGCCGGCAAAGCCTCTAAATCCACCGAAACCACGGAATAGTCCAGCCAAACTAATACCTCCCTAAGAATATTTATGATAACTGACCATGCTTTTATTTGGTCGCTATCTGGAATATACTATGGATAAATATCAACAAGGGTTACACAAAAAAAATAAAATTGGAGGAAAAAAATGAACTTAGGATGCCATATCTCAATAGCAAAAGGCCTTTCTAATGCTTACGCTACTGCCAATACAATTTGCGCTGATACTTTTCAGTTTTTTACCCGAAATCCAAGGGGTAGCAAAGCTAAAAAATTAAGCCATAAAGACATTGCAGAAAGCCATGAATTAAAAAAGAAACACGAGATAAAGCCGCTGGTGGCCCACTTGCCGTACACCGTCAATGCGGCAAGCCCTACTGAAAAAACATGGGAATTTGCCTGTAAGATTATTAAAGAAGATTTAGTACGAATGGATATGTTAGGGGTTGAATATCTGGTAATGCACCCTGGCAGCTACGCCAAAAGCTCATTAACGGAAGGGCTGTTGAAAATCATCAATGCACTGCAAAAAGTTTTTGACGAGTATCAGGGGAAAACTATACTGTGTTTGGAAACAATGGCTGGAAAAGGAACAGAAATAGGTCGTAATTTTCAAGAGCTGGCTTCCATTATTAACTCATTAGGTAAACCAGCTCAACTGGGTGTCTGTCTTGACAGTTGTCATTTATTTGCTTCAGGATATGATTTTAGAACCTCAGATGGACTTAATCGTTTAACAGATGATATAGATAATACTATCGGATTTAGCAAAGTATATGTATCTCATTTGAACGACTCAAAAATGCCCTGCGGCAGTAATAAAGATCAACACCAAAAAATAGGGCAGGGGGAGATTGGTATAGATGGTATCTTAAATTATATAACCAGCCCGGGGATTAAAAAACTGCCCCTGATCCTGGAAACCCCCGTTGATAACTGGTTGGAATATCGTGATGAAATCTCTTTGATACGACAGGCTCTGAAAAGGTAAAAAAATTATACCTTAAACCTGGTTATGCTACAGGTATTTTGGCAGAAACCTGTTCAGGATCAGCTTCATGCGCATAGCCGCTCCGTATTCCCAGAGCAGTTTCTCATTAGGTATATATTTTGTCTTATAGGTATTAAAAGCCTTTTCTATAACATCCAAACCAATTTTATTGCGATATCTCAGGCAATCACACAGTGTTTTTTCTTTATCATATAGCTTTACTTTAAATTCAGCTACTTTTGTCTCGGTAATACCCAGATCAAAATGATAAGGCTTCATTTTGATCAACTGAACTTTGGGGTACACAGGTAAAGAATAGGTCTTATCATCATTAGGCACAGCTACATAACAGACTGAGGGTACATCAGCTATTAAGTGGTGTAGATGCAAAGCTGAAACCAAACAGAATACCCCACCCGGAACTGTATTAGCTACATCATTCAGATAGCCGTACCTATTCTCTCCTACCCATTTATATAGCCCCTGTTCAACCCTCATAATAACACCGTGCTCTTGTAAAAACCTTATGTCAGTAAGTTTTAATCCTTTAGTACGGAGTTCTTTTATTTGCAAGTAACCGTGATTACTATAAAATAGGTTTTTAATTTCATTTAAACGTCTTTTCTTGTGATCTATATAAAATCGGTCCGTCATCATAACACCCCTGATACAAATAAAACAATTCTTATACCTTGTACATATTATCACTATAATATGTTTATTTACAATTAAGATAAGTTTAATGTTGTCAACATAGACTATTTAATATAAAATTTCGGTATTATTATTTATATTTAATGTTATTTTTAAAATCTAATTTTGCTAAAAAAGTATATGGTTAAAAGCACATTATAGTTTATAAGCACTGATTTTGTATCAAATATCTTAATAAAAACAGCATATATAACCATAAACTCTATATACATCTCTCACCAGTGTCAACTTAATTTAATCATTTACAATCCAATTTTAGTCATTGCTTCATAATACAAGATTTAAAAATTACTTGGCATTTCATCTAGCAAGCTGTTATAAATGAAATGCCAAAGATAATATTTTTCTCTAAAACCTGCAGTTCAATAATCCGGCTCCAGTTTTGGCTATAAGATAACCAAGTAAACTGAGCTGTCGCTTGTAATTACTATTATTATTTTATTCCAACATCTAACTGGATACCTGCCAGATAGAATATTGGGCAGCAGAACTCCTCAAGGTTTAAACTCAGGTTCAGGTTAATGTGATATTATTACATCAGAAGGTGGTGTTGAAATGTACTCCCATAAGACTGATACTTTACAAAAAATTGCCTCGATATTATCCGTCATCTACGTATTGATAATTGTAATAACTTCGCTTTCAGCTTTTCAGTCTGAAGCCCATTTTATTGACAAACTACTGTTGTTTATGTCCTACCAAGTCTTTACCCTCTTATTAATAGGCTCACTGTATTCAGCCAAAAAGAACAGCAGGCTGGGTGGCTATCTATTTATTGTAATTGGGGCTATTCTAACTCTGTACTTTAATACATACCATTATATCCTCAGTTTTTTAGCAATCTCACTACCATTATTTGTTATAGGAATCCTGTTTATAGCAAATAGCATCAAGCAACTGAATTAAACTGCGGATACAGACCTTGATTTAGTCCATAATACACACTATTAGACATTCTGTCCATACACCATGAATAATACAGCTGTTAGCAATCGCTGTCAACATCTTTGCTGTGTTAAGTTTTTGTCTACCATAACTGAGACTGCTGATTCCACCTGGTCGATATTACTGGCAAATTTTAAAACAAAGAAGGAGCTTTTACTACCGGGCAAGCCCCTTGTATCACTTACTTTCCTGATATATTGACACCTTTAATTGCTATCCAGGGATAAATTGAATCCCCTAGATTAATACGATCAGCAGATATTTCAGTGATATTCCTGAACATTTCGTAGATATTACCATTAATCATCGTTTCATTAACAGCTCTTTTAATTTCACCATTCTCAATGTAGAAACTGTTCTTAGCCACTCCAGAGAAATCCCCATTGGCGGCAGGCATTCCGGCCGATATTCTGGCAACAAAAAGTCCTTTGCTGACATTTTTGATCATGTCTGACAGAGAAGAACTGCCTGGCTCAATAGCATAAAACTGTCCGGTATTCTTAGAACGCTGAAGATTAGCTTTTTTAGCCCCGTAATTGCTTAACAGATAACTCTTGAGAATGCCTTTATCAATAATAACCGCATTTTCTGCAACATAGCCGTCAGCAGTAAAAAAGTAGCCGTCACAGATATCATCTGACACTGGATTGCTGTGAAGCGTTAAATTTTTACTGGCAACCTGCTTATTGAGCTGGTCGACCAGCATGCTCGTTGATGTATACACTGCTCTGTCTTCCAGAGCCAAATTAGCGAACATATGCACAATAGGGTTTAAACATTGAGGTGTGACAATAATATCTCCGACAAAATTTTCAGTAACTGTTTGAGCGTCTAACAATTTAGTAGTCTGGCTCAAGATATTCTGAAAATTTCCATAGCTGATGATATCCTCTGGCAGTTGTTCAAAGTAGTTACTGAGATAATTAAACGACGAAATTTTATGGTTATCTTTAGCCATAAACATAATATAAAAGCCATAAAATCCGTGATCACTTTCCAGAAAAGTACCATTTGAATTTAAGAGCTTTTTATGTACTTTTTTAAAGGTTATAGCCGAGCTTCTAATAGAAATTCTGGGATATTTATCATTAATGTGGTTGATTAATTTTTTAAGCGATGTAAACATTTTATCGAGATCAGGCTCCTGTGCTCCCTTGCTAAATGCCTGAGAACCCTGATCCGGTGAAATTTCATAATCTTTATCTTCTTTTGATGAATCAGTAATGGAAATCAATTTATCCAGGGTTTGGGGCAGGCTTTCCGGAGTTAAATCATTGGTAGTGATATCTCCTTTTTTACTGTTCTTGAGCGCAGTAATGGCCATGCTTTCTGCAAAATTGCTCCTTAACAGAGCTATCTGATTTAAATCACTGGAAATCTCGTACAGTTTTTCAGAGGTAATTGTACATTGAGAATCGTCAACCTTATTTTGGGCCAGATAGTCAAGGCAATACTTCAATACATCTCCACTTTTCATACTATCTTCCCCCCACATTTATTTTACACTTTATGGCAGGGCCCCCCATGCTGACAGTCATAAGTTGTTTTTTACCACAAAAACCGACCATCCATTCCATATCGTCTGAAACCATGGACACGCTCTGGAGTACATCTGTCGCTACTCCTGAAATGGTAATATCCTTAAGCCCGTTCGCTATTTTGCCATTCTTAATCTCATACCCAAGAACCACCCCAAACATAAACTCACTGGTTGAATCTGCCTGACCATTACTGCTCTGTATCAAATAGTAACCGTCTTCAATTGAGGATATCATCTGCTTTAACCGGCTTTCGCCAGCTAAAATTGCCGTGTTTCTCATTCGAATCAGCGGCTCATCACTGTATTCAAAGGCCCGAGCATGGCCAGTCGGCTCTACCCCAAAGCTCTGAGCTGATTCTTTATTATGCATGAAGCTTTTCAGGATACCCTTCTCGATTATTACTGTGTCTTGAGCTTCTGTCCCCTCGTCATCAATGTAGACAGGAACCATGCAGGTGCCTTCAGCAGTGGAGTGGGCAAAATCAACCACACTTATCAGCTCACTGGCTATCTTTTTATTCAGATACTGACCGGCGATGGAGCCGCTTTGTACCAAATCTGCTTCAGTGGTATGTCCAATGGCCTCATGAACTAAAATACCGGCAATTTTTGAGTCTAAGATACATTCTTTATAGCCGGCCTGGGGATATACGCCTTCGCTCTTTTTGACTAAATGAAGGTAATTTTCATCGATTAACCGTTGCAGATCAACTAGTTCAGCAGCCCTGTTTTTGGACGCACCAAACCCATAGTAAGGAATAAAAATCTGATATGGTTCATTGTGTTTTTCGATCGTTAAACTGACATAAAATGTAGCTCTGGGCAACATCGAATAAGATGAGGAGCCTTCAGAAGTTACTAAGTTTTTTTCAATATCCAGACTATGTAGAATAGTATCACGAGCCTTTAAATCAGGATATGTTTTAATCAAATAGGCATCTACATTTTTAAGAAAGTCAATCTTATCTTTGGCAGTCAGTTTCTCATGCTGTGCTGACCACTTATCACTGGCTTGGGCAGCTGTAGGCTTAAATCCATGATCAGATTTATGTAGTTTGTGATCTAGATAGTTAGCATTGAATTTTGCTTCTTTAATTATCTGGGAAATAGAGCTGCTGTCAACAACTGAGGAAGAGGCAAATCCCCAGGCTCCATTCTTGTAAGCTCTGGCACTGACGCCTTTTTTGGATCCAAATGAGTTATGGGAGACATTGCCATTTGTCAATTGGATCCGTTGCACTCTATTATCCTGAACCCTTAATTCAAGGTAATCCTGAGAGTCTTTGAGATAAGCATTTAAATCATATGGAAACATTTAATACCTCCTTTTTACTTTTATATCTTTGATTATATCATTACTATTATTTTTAGTAAATTAAGCCAATGAAAATATTATCTGTTTGTGCAATATTACTGAACCATTGTCAAATGATTGCTAAACACTACTATAACTCAGGCCTACCTTTTTAGCTGTTTAGCCAGTTCAAAATATTCTTTTTCCAACCCCTTGGCTTCCTCATCATTTTTGGCGGCCGTAATTCTGCTGGACAGCGCAGCTAATCTCATTCTGATCATACTCTCATTTAACTGTGCCTTTTCGGTTTCAACAGTTTGATTCTTTTTATTCACATAGTCAGCATAGCAGCCTTCAAAGGTTGTTATTTGCTTATTTTCAATGATTAGCAAACGATCAGCTGTGTTCCTGACAAATTTCCGATCGTGGGTTATTAAAAGTGTGCTCCCCTGATATTCAGAAATGATATCTTCTAAGGCTTCCATAGAATAGGTATCAAGATAGTTGGTTGGCTCGTCCAGAATCATAAAATTGACATCAGAAACAATGATGGCTGCCAAGGATGCTTTTATTTTTTCTCCACCACTCAATACCCCAAATCTCTTAAACACATCATTAGTTTTAAACAACAGCCTGCCCAAAATGGTTCTCACTTCTCCTTCTTTGAGTAAGCTGTTCTTCATCACATTGGCCAGTACTGTCAGATTATCATCAAATATACTGAAATCCTGACACAGGTAGCCTATCTTTACACCTGGGGCAACCTTGATTGCTTGGTCATCGGCGATAATTAGCTTGGCCAGCGAAGATTTACCAGAACCATTTCTGCCAATCAGAGCAGTAACCTTGCCATTTGTTATCCTGAATGAAGCCCGATTAAAAAGCAGTTTTTCACCATAGCTTAAAGCCAGATTATCGCTTTGCACAATTGTTTTAGCAATGGGCTTTTGAAAGGTTTGGGTTTGGAGCTTAATTCTATCCAAATCTTTAGGTTTAGATTTAACCTCTAAATTTTTGATTCTGGACTCTATTGCTGCCACCCTTTTTGCCAGGTTCTTTTTTATTCCACTGGTACTCCGCTTATGCAGACGTGCCTCTGAATTGCCCATTCGTTTTGGCGTTTTTTTGAGCTTGTTAATACTGTTTCTGCGTTCAACAACAGTAGCTGTCAATCGTTGCTTTTCCCTGATGTACTGCTGATACTCAAACATGCTTCTGGTGTACTGCTCTTTTCTCTGTTTGAGATAATCACTGTAATTTCCTTTAAAGACTGTAATACCGCCGTTATTGACTTCAATAATAGAGCTGCATATCTTATCTAACATTTCCCGGTCGTGAGAAACCAGCAGTACTGCTCCTTTGAAGCCCCTGATTTTCTGCTCAACTACTTCCAAAGCATTTATATCCATATTGCTGGTAGGCTCATCGGCAATCAAAAGCTCAGCGTCTTGATCAAAATTAAGTGCAAAGTTAATCCGAGACTGCTCTCCACCACTCATCCTGGCATGAATATTCTTGATGCCGAATTGTTTTAAATTAATCTTAACCCTGGCCTCAGATAAACCAGGTTCAATAGTTGCATTAGAAAAACTCTGTCTGATATAAGCAACTTTAGCCCGCAGTTTAATCCTGCCTTGGTCTGGCAAAAGCTCTCCGGCCAAAACCTTGAGCAGGGTTGTTTTGCCTGAGCCATTTACTCCCACTACCCCAATTTTGTCACCTTTGAATATCTTCAGATCAGCCAGCTTGATAATTTGTCTGTCTCCATAATTTTTTTGAATATTTTGGGCATGTAACATTAACATAAAAAACCTCCTAGCTTGATTTTAAGCCCCGGAGGTCATGAAAAGCTACCAGATTTACACCAGATAAATCTAAGCATGCTTTAAAATATAAACATAAGAAACCTCCGGAACTGCTCTACAGTTCACAATAATAAAATTATTTGCGGATGAAGGCTCCCCATGTTTTCATTTTTAAATACCATACCCTTTCGTAATACTATTAATATAATATCAACCACTTATTGATTAGTCAACTTACTGCTGAGCATAAGCAGCATTATCTCTCGCAGCAATTTGCAGGCCACCGCTGTAGAAGCTCCACTAATATCTAACTGGGGTGCTAATTCGACTAAATCCGCACCAACAATATTCAGCTGCGACAGCTCCATGATAGCCTGGAGCAGCTGGTTGAACTGTAAACCACCTGGTTCTGGGGTTCCGGTTCCGGGAACAACTGAAGTATCCAATATATCTATATCCAATGTCAAATAAACTGGCTGGTCACCGATAACACTAGCAGCCTTTTTAACCGAATCTGCAGTGAACTTCTCCATTATTGTATGTCCCTCAGCAGACCAGGCGAATTCCTCTCTGGTTCCAGACCGAATCCCAAATTGCCAGATCTTATTATCTCCAACAATCTCCCAAACCCGCCTGATTACAGTAGCATGTGAAAGTTTTACACCCAGATAGTCAGACCGCAGATCGGCATGGGCATCGAATTGGATAACATGCAGCCCGGGATGTTTGGCATGCAAGGCTTTTATTATCGGCAGGGTTATCAGATGTTCGCCACCGGTACACAATACCTTTTTGCTCATACCAACTAAGTCTGCGACAGTTGCTTCTATGATACTGAGAGCCCGGCCGGTATTACCATAAGGCAATTCAAGATCCCCCAGATCGTGGATGGCATGCTGAGTTAAATCACTGTTCTGATAGGGGCTGTAGGTTTCTAAACCTGCAGATTCACTTCTGATAGCATTGGGACCCATTCTCGAGCCGGCCCGAAATGAAACTGTACCATCAAAAGGAATGCCCAGCAATACTAAATCTGCGGCAGCCAGGGAGCTGTCACAGGCAATAAAGTTAGGTTTTAAAGTATTATTTAACACCTTTCAGAATCTCCTTAAGATAAGTTGGCAGCATAAAAGCTGCCGGGTGCAGGTCAAGATTATAATATTTGGTTTGTAAATTGAAGCTGCCCCACTCTGCTGGTTTAAAATCCTGGACAGGATCCAGGCTTTTGGCTGCAAACCCGAATAGCCAGTGCCCGGACGGATATGTCGGCATATGAAACTGATATATCCTGGCTATTGGAAAAGTTTTCTTTAATTTGCTATGAGCTCTGACCATTTCTCGACAGTCTCTGGTATAAAATGGGCTTTCATGCTGATTAATCAGGATTCCTGAATCATTCAGACACCGGTAGCAATTGCGGTAAAACTCAGCTGTAAACAGCCCTTCACCAGGACCAATTGGATCAGTAGAATCAACAATAATTAAGTCATACGCACCGGTTTTGGCGTTTGCAACAAACTCCAGTCCATTGGCAAAGAGCAGGTTAAAACGGTTATCTGAATCAAAAGAAGAGGCTGTCAGCGGCAAAAACTGCTGGCAGAGTCTGACTACCCGCTCGTCTATTTCTACCATATCCAGCGCCTCTATTGGGTAGCGCAATACCTCTCGCGCAGTTCCACCATCACCACCGCCAATAATCAACACCCTTTTTATGTTGGGGTTTACTGCAAATGCCGGGTGACAGATCATATCGTGGTAAATGAACTCATCTTTTTCAGTGACCATTATTAAATCATCGAGCGTGAATACCGTGCCAAAGGTCTCTGTCTGATAAAAATCTATCTGCTGGAACCTGCTTTTTTCGCTGTGAAGATGCTGTTCAACTTCAATAGTGAAGCTAACATCATTGGCATATGTTTCTCTAATATATTTTTTACCCATTACAAGCCTCCTATTTATCAACTACTTTGATCAAACCTGGATTATCCTGGTCATTAACCATAACACAGCCCTGAGACCGATAGAATTGATAATGGCTGACAATCTCAGCTGAAATGATTTCACCAGGCATAACTAAAGGTATGCCCGGCGGATAAATCATGATCGACTCTCCACTGACTTTTCCAACGCTGTCCTTAATATTACACAATAACTTTTTGTGATAGTGGGCTTCTCGAGGGGTCAGTTCCATCATTGGGATTTTAAAAAACCTTGATAAATTTACCTCATACTTCTTTTTTTGTCCATAACATCTTTGAGCTATATCCTGTAATGCTTCAACCAATTTAAATATTGTCTGATTGTCATCTCCTACGCCAATTATAGCTAGAATAACATAACTTTCTGCCAGCTCAACCTGTATATTGTACTCATTAAAAAGAATATCATATACCTCAAACCCACTGAGCCCTAATCCATTTACTTTTACTACAAATTTGGTCTCATCATAATCAAAAGCAGCTGTTTTTCGGGCATAAGCTTTGTCCATGACCTCAATACCTGGCAGTTGATTGAGAGCCTTTTTAGCTTTGCTAATTTGGTGCAAAATAAACTGATAATCTGAAAGTCCATTGATGGCCAGCTGCCTTCGGGCTAAATCAAGGCTGGCCATTAACAAATAGGAAGCACTTGATGTCTGCATCAGATTAACTATGGTGCGCACATCGTGCTTCTTAATCTTTCTTTCATTTAAAAGTAGTACAGAGCTCTGAGTCAATGACCCCGCCGTTTTATGGATGCTGACAGTGGCCATATCGGCATTTAGCGACATAGCATTTGCTGGCAGGTCAGGATGAAAAGGAAAATGCGCTCCATGCGCTTCGTCTATCACCACAACCAGGTCATGGTCATGAGCATATTCAATTATTTGCTTTAAATCACTGACAACACCAAAGTAGGTCGGATGCATTAAAAATAGCGCTTTAGCATCCGGATTTTCTCTGACAGCCTGCTGCACAGTTTTCAACGAAACCCCATTGCTAATACCGAATTCCAGGTCAATCTCAGGTTCAATAAAGACTGGCACTGCTCCACTCAATATCAGGGCATTAATTGCACTTCTGTGAACATTTCGCGGCATTATTATCTTCTCATTGGGCCGGCAGGCAGCCATTATCATATATTGAACACCTGAGGTTGAGCCATTTACTAAGAAAAAGGCCTGGTCAGAACCGTAGGCCAGGGCCATCAGCTGCTCAGCTTCCTTGATGGGACCAGTAGGTTTGCTGAGCATGTCTAACTCTTTTGTGGAGTTGGCATCCAGAGCCAATACCCTGTCGCCAAAAGCCTCTGTTATCCAGGAGCAGTTACGCTTTTTATGTCCAGGCACATCAAAATGCACCAGCTGTTTTTCAGCATAGGCCTGTAATGCTGTGTACAAAGGTGTTTTTAAATGTATTCTGTTCATAGGCATGACTGATACATTTTCGATAAATTCTTGCCATAAAATATCTCATTCATTTCGCGTGATAATTTATTGCCAATCTCATTTACGATATCCTTTTCCAGATCTTTTTCAGTTATACCAAAAAGATAATTATCAATATCAAACTGTTTCAAGCGACATTTAGTATGAAAGATATTCTCTTGATAGACATTCACATCTATAAAATCATAGCTATCCTTAACCTCAGCAGCAATGTAGTCCTGAATAGAACTGATTTCGTGGTCTATGAATAACTTGTGTCCGGTAATGTCTCTGGTAAATCCCCTAACTCTGTAGTCAAGAGTCATAATGTCAGCCTCAAAGCTGGAAATCAGATGATTTAGAGCCCTCAAAGGCGATATTTGACCGCAAGTTGAAACATCAATATCAGCTCGAAATGTGCATACGCCATCATCAGGATGATATTCAGGATAGGTGTGTACCGTTATATGGCTCTTGTCCAGATGAGCAGCTACCGACTCTTTTTTTAGTGGCTTCTGGATTGGATCTTCGCATACTAAAATCGTTACACTGGCTCCCTGCGGATTATAGTCCTGTTTGGCCACATTGAGAATATTGGCGCCAATTATATTGGCAACCTCAGTTAGAATCTGGGTCAGCCTCTCTGCATTGTATTGCTCATCAATATAAGCTATATAGGCATCTCTATCCTCTACTGATTGTGTGTAACAGATATCATACATATTAAAACTAAGTGTTTTTGTCAAATTATTAAAACCATGCAATTTTAGCTTTTTCAATTCCTGCAACAATTTTACTTCACACCTTTATTGGATTTGTGGTATATACAGGTTGCTGAACAAGTTAAAAAATATAAACTCTGCAGAACAAGCTTTGACAACATATAATGCAATAACAGTTGCATTATACTTTTTTTTTACCCAAGTTACAACCATAATTTACTTTCAAGCTTTCAATATTATAAGTAAACCTTTCTGGTAACTATTCTTACCTATTTTGGCTATCTAAATTGAGCTCATTTAGCTTTTGCCAATATAATACAGATGAAAACACTACATGTTTAGCAACCTAGATCACCTTGATAGGCATATTGAGTTAAATCAATAGTCGCCTGGGTGCTAAAAACCACCCCTTCGGCTTCTAACAGGTTTCGCTGCAACTGGCAGGCGCTGCCCTTTAAGGAAATAGTGCCTTTAGAGTTAACCACTCGATGCCACGGTAAATTATACTTCTCACTCATGCTATGAAGAATTCTGGCCACCTGACGAGCGCCTTTAGGTTTACCGGCCACCCAGGCGATTTGACCGTAAGTCATTACCTTACCACTAGGTATTGAGGAAATTATTTTCAAAACTTTAATCGTAAACTGTTCCATGATCTCAGTTCCCGGTTAACATCTGGGTTAAAATTTTTCCATCGCAATTCTGTAGGTTTAAATCGAGCAGTTGTGATAAGGTTGGCGCTATATCAACACAGTTAATGCTCGGCAGCTCTGCTCCCATTTTGATCCCTGAGCCACTAAAGATGGCCAACGATTGATAGTCGCTTTTTTCGGGATCGTACCCATGAGTGGCTGCCTTACTGCCCCGCTGAACAGCAGTTACCGGAGGGCTGTTAATCGATGAGGTAAAGCAATATCCCTGTTCTGCCTCAACAACAAATGAAAAATCCCCGCTGAGCCCTTTGCTCATAGTTTGCTGCGCTGTATATATTTCAGCAATTCCGGATTCCCCGCTGTCTTTTAGAGACTTCAGCAGCAAGCTGATGTCATGAAAGATCTTTTGATCGGTTTTATTCTGCAAATAAATCTGTGCTGAGCCACCCGCTGCCTGAGCAAAAGCCAGGTAATCCAGAACCTCACCCTGATCATCGGCCGTAAGATATCCATTGTCCAGGAATATTCTGTTTAACGCTGTGCATTTGTTATAATCCAGGAATCCATGATCTCCGACAATTACAAAAGCGGTATCGTTATAAATTTCAGCATCTTTGGCTGCCTCAATAATCAGCCCCACCCGTTCATTAGTCCGGACCAGGCTGTATTCTGCCTGTTTTGAATTGCGGCCGTATTCATGCCGTTCATGATCCAATTCTGAGAAAGCTACCAATAACAGATTGGGCTGGTATTTCTTCAACAGATAAGCAGCTGAAACTGCTGTAAAATTATCGAGTTGAGGATATTGCCGTCCATGGCGCAGCCAGTTGAACCTGCGTTCCAGCTCCAGCAAAAATCCCGGACTGCCATTTCGTAATGACAATGCAATCTGGCTCTCGCCTTGGCTTGTCGGCCAGATGGGTGGGCAGTTGTAATGAATGTTAGCTCCTGCAGTAACCGGCCAAAAAAATGAACCGGTAGACAAGCCTTTTTTGATTGCGACATCATATAAAGCAGGTACTGCTATATCTTTGGCATAGAAAAACCAGGGCGTTTCCTGGCAGGTTGCTGCAAAAGGCTTATTATCAGTAATACCATGTTTATTGGGATAAACCCCGGTAATAATTGATACATGGGAAGGGTAGGTTAATGATGGATAAACTCCAACCATTTCTCTGGCAACAGAACCACGCCGTATCATTTCAGAAAAATAAGACAGCTCTTTCATCAGATAAAGATCCTTGGCGTTTAAACCGTCGATCGAGATCAAGACCACATGTTTGGCCTTCATACCAGGCAAATACACCGGCATCTTTCTAAACAGTACCATATAACTCCACCTTTATATTATTTCAGCAGCCTCGGGCAATTTTATTGTGCTTGTATTTTATCTTTAAGGATACCCTGTTTCCTGCATTCGTCCAATAACTCTAAAACATGCTGCCATAAAGTTTCTGATCCATCGTTGATTTGCTTATTCCTGTCATATATCATTTCGTAGGTAATATTATATTTATTCCAGGGCTCTCCCTTATTAGCAAGGTTAAGCAGGATCGGATGCATCCGGTCCAGAGCAGTTGCAAATCTTGCTTCAGGGGTGTTCATATCTTCGAATTCTTCCCAAAGCTGGAGAAACTCATCTTTTTGATCATTGGGAAGCAGGCCAAAAATTCGATGTGCGGCAGCTTCTTCCCTTTCTCGCTTGTCCTCGTGCCCCTGTATATCATAGGCAAAGGTGTCACCGGCATCAATTTCTACAATATCATGAATGACAACCATTTTTATAACTTTTATCAAATCGATATCTTCCGCAGCATGCTCGGCCAAGACTATTGCCATCAGCGCCAAATGCCAGGAGTGCTCCGCATCATTCTCATAGCGTGAGCCGTCTGAGATCATTGATTTTCTAAAAATATTTTTTATTTTGTCAGCCTCCATTATGAATTGAAGCTGATCCGTTATTCTGCTCATTGTAAATCCCCTTTTTTAAGCTATCGTGTGTAGGTAACTCATTTTTCATTTTATTTTACCTTAAACCGCCTGATAATGCTATCTAACTTTTACGCTTTGATATAACTATGGTAAATTATAATATTTTTTTATATAATGTAGTTGTTTTTTTTATACTTGTTAAGTATAATCTATACTGTTAAATCAATAACGGAGGAAAACATGAAAAAAGAAATTAGCATTAAAAAGATCAAAGAGGATGCAGAAAACCGGTTTAGAAGAGGAGATTTTTACTGCTCAGAAGCAATTGTCAGTTCAATAAAAGATAATTTTGAACTGGACATGCCGGATGAGATGATAGCTATGGCCTCAGGTTTCCCTATTGGTATTGGTAAATCTAAGTGTGTATGCGGTGCAGTTTCAGGTGGAATATTATCACTGGGTTATTTTTTTGGCAGGACAAAGGGCGGGGATCCCAAAGTTCAGCGCACTCTTGAACTGGCCAATGAGCTTCAAGATAGCTTCAAAAAGAATCATCGAGTATTGTGCTGTAAAATCTTAACCAAAGGTATGGATATGGCGTCGGGTGAACACAAAGACCAGTGTGTTGCATTTACCGGTGAAGTTGCTGAAAAAGCAGCAGAAATCGTGGTTCGAGAATTAAATCTCACAAATACAGACAATGGCTGCCATAATGAAGACAATAATTAAGAGTATACCGATCCCAATAGCGGGATTAATGCTGGCTTTAGCAACTACCGGTAATTTAGTCGCTGCTTACAGTGTTGGGGCCAAATATATACTGGGCTCAATAAGTGGTTTAATATTTATTTTACTGGTTTTAAAATTGGCTGTTTATCCAAAGCAGGTTTTAGAGGGGCTAAATAATCCGGTTATCGCCAGTGTTGCCCCAACTTTTTCCATGGGGCTGATGGTGCTGTCAACCTACCTGAAACCCAGTGCACCACAGCTGGCCTATCTGCTCTGGTGGCTGGCAATAGCTGTTCACGCCTTGTTGATGTTAGTTTTTTTCAAAAAATACATTTTAAATTTTAATATAAACAAAGTGTTTGCCAGCTATTTCATCGTTTTTGTCGGGATCGTAGTTGCCAGTGTCACTGCCCCGGCCCATCAAATGTTAACTGTTGGTCAGTATATCTGTTATTTTGGGATATTTTCATTTTTTATTCTGTTGCCGTTTGTTTTATATCGAGTGTATATTGTCAAACAGATTCCTGAACCGGCAATTCCCACTATAGCTATAATGACAGCGCCAGCCAACCTGTGTCTGGCCGGATACCTCAGTTCTTTTCCAGAGAAAAACATTACTCTCGTCTACATTCTAATGTTCTTCTCTGTCCTGACTGCGATACTGGCCTTACTCAAAGTGCCGCAGATTCTCAGGCTTAAGTTTTATCCCAGTTATTCTGCATTAACTTTCCCTTTTGCGATTACCGCAGTGGCTTTCAAAAAGCTCAGCGCCTTTTTCAATGGAGCCAATATCCAAATGGTCTGGCTAAGTACAGTGGCAGACCTACTGGTATTCTGGGCTATCGCAATTGTAGTCTATGTCACCCTGCGCTACTTCATATTCTTAGTATCTAAAAAAGAAATGTCGCTGGCCGGTTAAAAGCAGAGCGCACTCGATGAACTTCGAGTGCGCCATACGCCTGCATACACTTACCCGCCATTGTTTTCCAGAACTATTTCACCGGTATGACCGTTAATCGTCACTTCCTGATTGTCGACAAACCTGCTAAAAGATCCTGATAACACAATCGCTGGAATACCATATTCCCGAGCCACAATTGAGCCATGAGACATTACTCCCCCTGACTCCATTATTAAACCTCCAGCCATGATAAACAGTGGTGTCCAGGAGGGATTTGTAGCATAGGTCAGGATAATATCGCCTTTATCAATCAGCGAAATATCTGGGGTTAACAGCTTTTTTATTCTTCCGGAAGCCATTCCTGGAGCTACCGGATACCCCTTTAAATCAGTGGACAGTGACGAAGAACCGTAAACAGCTTCTCCCTTCGAAGTCAGTATCGGCGGTGTAATTATAATCTGCTTATTTGCTAAATACTCTCTTTTTCGATCTTCAACCAGTTCCTGCAAATTATCTTTCCGTAAATCAGCTTCGTAAAGGTAGGCAATGTCCTGCTTATCTGCTAACCTATTTTTAGTGACCAGATATTCACCGGCCTCCAGCATTTTAGTTCTGAGAAAATTGTTAAATTTCATCAGATCAAATTTAGGCAACTCTCTTAATCCAGCCAGCAACCGATATGTTTCCAGCAGTTTTTTAACTTTTTTTGCGGTGCCTTGGCCAGCTTTACTGGCCAGTGAATCATAGATTCTGTCAATCTCAGCTGATGCTGCCAGTTCTTCATTTTTCATATCACTATAAATAACATCCAGATTAGGTGCCTCAACATAGCCATTGATCATCCTGATCACTGTACTGGTTTCTTCATGCCATCGCGGGGTTCCTATATCCATCTCAATATTCCCTCGATGTCCATATTCACTGATAAAAGGCTTAACCAAAGGATGGTTAGGTGAGGCAATCTGGCTGCTCTCTCTCAATTGATAGGCAATCTTAATCATTTTATGACCCATCTTGGTAGTCGGATTAGACGGCATTGATCTACGTACCAGCTCTAAATTGCATTTGATGTGATATCTGTCAATTAACTTTTCTGCTTTCCTGATTGCTAAAAAGCCATAGGCACCATAACAGTATTGAATAAAAGAGAATTTCATCATTATTAACTGCGCTTTTCTAATTGCCCTAAAGGTATCTACGAGAGAGTGGGTATCCTTAAAAAGCCTTCTAATCTGTTCAAATGTTTCTTCTCCATAGGCGATTGCCTGCTGTTCAGCTTTTAAGGGCTTTAACATTCCTTTAAAAAATCTATTAACCATTGGAAAATAAAGATGTTTAGCCAGTCTGAACGGCATAATCAGCGGCATTTTAAATTTAAGATCAGAGTTTTTTAAATCCTGATCATTTCTTGACATGACCTCTAACAATGACTCTCCAATTGAAGGGTCTTTAACAGAGATCTTCTCTGCTACCGGTTTTCGCCAGCCAGGTTTAGCCATAAATACTGTCATGTTCAAATAAGCTCTGCCCTTAATAGTTTTTAACCAACCCGGATTTTCAGCTTTTTTGCCAGTAAACAGAGAAAATGCCTCTCCAAAGTAATAGCGTTGAGTTTCCTGCCCAATGGGAGTCATCGGCTCTTTTACCCCTTGCGACACTGTATTAAAATCAATGTAGATATGGGTTGGACGACAGAAATTTCTTTGGGGATCAGGAAGAGGCAACAGGGCTGTAATTGGCCGGGCCTGTAAAATATACAGAATTCCCTCAGCAATAGTCCATTCTACATCAACTGCTGTTCCCAAGTGCTGTTCAATATTGAGAACACTGTTGGCCAGTTCTATTATCTGTAACTCGGTTAAACAGGGCTGGCTTCTTTTCTCTCCTGCCAGCTGCCTGGTTGTTGTTCCCTGAACAGTATTTACAATTTCCAATTCCTTCTGTGAGACTTGATACTGTTTAATCACTGAATTACACTTGTCATATCTTATCAAATCAGGGGTTACGCTGCCGCTGACCACTGCTTCACATAAACCCCAGGCGGCCTCAATTACAATCTCATCTCTGCGGCCAGTGATGGAGTTAGCTGAAAAGGCCACCCCGGAGACCTCGCTGTTAATCATTTCTTGAATGATTACACTGTGCTTTACTTTTGTCGGCAAGGCTGTTCTGTTAAGTTTATAGGAAGCAGATCGCTCGCTCCAAAACGAAGCCCAGCATTTTTTAATTGCGGAAGTTATGTTTGCTAAACCTGAAACATTGAGTACCGTTTTGTACTGACCTGCAAAAGAGCCATCAGCAAGGTCTTCGGCAGTTGAAGACGATCTGACAGCATAGGACACTCCAGCTGCTATATATGATTTAAGTTCGTATAACAAGTCATCTGAAAAATCTATACTCTCAAAAATTTCTAACGCTCCATTTTCACTCCACTCTTGACCATTATCTATATCGTAATCCAGTCTTTTTAAAAAGCTGTCAAGAGCCTTTCCTTTAATCACTAATCCCGAAGGTACATTTAAACCGAGCTCCCCAAGAAGCATTAAGTTATAGGCTTTGCTGCCTACTTCACTACTCTTCACTTCATTAATTTTGGATAGTTCAACAGTATAAGACATATTCTCAACCCCTATTTGGAAAATACACAAACATTACAGCTAAGCCAATTGCTAATCTGACTTTGGGTTTTAATTAATGTTGAGCAACGTAAAGCATGATATCTAAATAGGCAATTGGCATAATATTCAGGCGCTTGTGATTAAGCTACAGTGGTTTACCTACAAAGAGTAAGCAGCAGCCAGGTTTTCAGTTATTTGCTTCGATAATTGAAATGAACCTTTTTCTAAACCTATTAATCTTTCTAAGGCATCTTGATAAAAATCCACTTTTCTCTTTATTTTTAAAGCAGTTTGATTAAAGTCAGCATTGTAGGCCTCTCTAACCAGCATCGCAATAGCAGAGTTCATGATAATAATGATATTTACCCAAAGTTTGGCCACCTCATCGTAAAACTCGTTGTCAAAACTACCCTCTGCTTTTCCTTGTTGAAAAATTTTAGCATAAGGAGCTTTAGCTTTGGACAAAGTAAAATCTATGATCTTTTGCTTTAACTTCAGGTTCCCCCCCTTCTCATACATGCTGATAACCTTGAGCCTGATCTCTTTTGCTTCTGTCTTATAGGTCATAAGCTGTCCGATGATTTTGTTTAGCTTATCAACAGCACTGGCCTCCTGATCGTTGGCCACAGACTCGATTATGGACAAGGACTCATTGACATAGTCCTCTGCAATACACTCTAAAATATCCTCTTTGGACTCAAAGTAATGATAAAACGCCCCTTTTGATACCCCTAGCTCTTGAGTTATGGCCTTTATTGAAGTCTGATCGTAACCGATATCTGAGAATAGTGTTAAGGCTGCATTTATGATGTCCTGCTTCAGGTCTAGGGTCTTTCTTTTTCCCAACTTAATTCCTCCCTATAACAAAGTTTTTACCTAATCAGGTGCTAAGGAAAATTGCTACTTTATAAACAGTTTAAAACCAATAACATACCGACCGTCGGTATGTATAACTTAACACAAACTTAATACTCTGTCAACAAATGCTTAAAAGTAAGTGGTGCAAAACCCAATAATAAACAAAGAAAGCCTGATTTCTTAGCATAAGCATTAGAAATCAGGCTCCAAAGTAAGCGATTGCTAAATAATGTTTCAGCTATAAATCAATCTCTAAAGACACAGGGCAGTGATCGCTACCCAAAATATCTGCCAAAATCTTGGCATCTTCAATAAACTCTTCCAGTTTTTTAGATACTATAAAATAATCTATACGCCAGCCGGAATTCCTCTCTCTGGCCTTAGTAATGTACGACCACCAGGTGTATGCACCAGTTAACTCCGGATATATTTTTCGGAAACTGTCTGTATAACCGTATCCCAGCAACTCAGTGAACTTGCCCCTCTCTTCGTCTGTAAAACCAGCATTGCGTCGATTGGATCCTGGATTTTTTAAATCAATTTCCTGATGGGCAACGTTCAAGTCTCCACAGACAATAACAGGTTTGATTGATTCCAAAGCACATACGTATTCACTGAAAGCATCCTCCCAGGTCATTCTGTATGATAATCGAGCCAGTTTCCTTTGGGAATTGGGGGTATAGACATTGATCAGGTAGTAGTTCTCAAACTCCATGGTTATGACCCTGCCTTCCTGGTCATGATCGTAAATACCAATTCCGTATGTGATAGAAAGTGGGGTTATCTTAGTAAATACCGCTGTCCCCGAGTACCCTTTTTTTTGCGCATAATTCCAATACTGCTCATAGCCATCAAGCTCTAACTCAATCTGTCCCTCCTGCAGTTTTGTCTCCTGAACACAAAAAACATCTGCATCTATATCATTGAAGAACTCTAAAAATCCTTTTTTGACACAAGCCCTTAAACCATTGACATTCCATGATACAAGCCTCATATTGTTCCTCCTGTTTTATTGTCAATTATTATTGTATCTCCTGCTTTAACTCTAACTACGTTGCCAAGTTTATTACCCATATATTCAATGACCTCCGCAGTTGTACAGTGAAGCGGGTAAAGAGTTTCTATACACTCAATTTTGAGTTGCTCAACAGTATGAATAACTATGTCATTCATCTCTCGGAGATGAAATCCGCCAATTACAGCTGCAAATCGATCATTTCCAGTAACCTTCTTGGCATACTTAATTATATTTATTATACCTGAATGAGAACAACCTGTAACTAGTACATTGCCCTTTGGAGTTTTTATAACAATAGCTGAGTCGTCTAAAACATAGTCACTTTGGCCTTCTGCATTGACAAAGGCTGTTTGCTTGCTCTCAAAGTTCGTTGTACGGGGAATCTCACCTAAAAATATTATGTTTTCGGCTATTTTTAGAGGTGCTTTGGAAAGACACAGATCAAACCTTGCCTGGCATTCCTGTTCAGTTAAGGGGGCGCCAATATAGCGCTTTTTTGCTGAGTAGGTCTTATCAAAACACCCCGGATGAGCAATCAGGTTTTTATTTTCTAAAAAGCTTAAGCCATTAGTATGATCATAATGAGCATGACTAAGCACAACAGTATCTACAGTGTCCAGGAAAAAGCCCATTCTTTGAGCATTTCGCAAAAAAAGATCAGATGCACCTGTATCAAATAGCAGCCTTTTGCCATCGACATCTATTCCAATAGCCAATCCGTGCTCACACTCAAAATTTTCTCTGGCTGTATCTTCAACAATGATATCAACTCTTATCACCCGCGTAACCTCCCTTACATTCTAGATAGAACAGTTCTCTATAACTTTCAGATATCCTGCTGTCTAGTTGCCTGGGTAATTGGTTCACATCAGCTCCTAAAACAACCATCCTCCAAAATACAGGAAAAATATTCTACTGTAAATCTATTTCTTGGACAGGAACTTTTCCTTCTTACAAAAGTCCCATAAATACGATGAGCAATAATTTTGAAAGGAGCGCCAAAACTGTGATTATTCGAATATTTAAGATAAGTGCAGCAATTGTACTTGCTGGAATTTTGGTGACATCAACATGGAGCTTTAACAGCCTTAATGGACAAGCCAAAAGTACTTTACCGCAAAGCGATTCAAGGGAAATCTCTATAGAAGCCAACTATGTATCATACAGTGATGTAGAACAATTAGACCAAATGTCCGATTTGATTGTTATTGGAACTCCTACTAAGAGTTTCAAAGAGCGAAAGCATGTTTCCACATATTTTGATGATGGAACATTACAAGATTTTTATACACTAACTGAATTAAAAATTGACCGAATAATTAAAGGTCCAGATGATTTCAAACATAATAAATCATTAATCATTGTCGAGCCGATTGGGAGTGTAGAGATCGATAGCAAAAAGACTAAGATTACGTATGAAGGATATACAGAATTACAAGCAGGCCAGAAAAGTATAATTTTCCTCAAGAAAAATTCGTTCGGTGAATATAGTGTAATTAACATGAATCTTGGAAAATTTAATATTGAGCAGAACTTACAAACTCAATCTGGGGATGCTGAAGCTGTTTCAAAGGAGAAGTTTCGGCAAACCGTGTTAGAAAAATATGATTTGACCAAGCAGTAGGTTTACTTCGCAAAAGGGGTACAGTTGGGTTTTTGCAATAGCTGAACCTTGTTTAACGATTGTTGGGCGATCGTAGGGCAATTGTTTGGCAGTTGTGGGGCAGTTGTTTTTCTGGCTGCTGGCTGATTTCTCAATTACAACCTCGCTCAATGAAGTGTTATTCTATAACACAAGTTTTTCAGCGTAAAAAAAGTTAATAAACGACAAAACGTCAGGCAAAACGTGGCTTCCAGAATTGAGCTTAGATAAAGGCGTAGCAAAAATCTGCAACAACGATAATACGAGTGGTATATCTTTGGGCAGATTTTTTGCGTGCAACGCATAGCTAAGCTTAATTATGGGAGCGACAGTGGAAAGAAGCACCTAAACGACGAACCGTACCATTATGCCGTGGCTTCCAGAATTGGAGTTAGATCAAGGAATAGCTATAATTTTTAGCATAGATAATACAAGCCTCAGGGTGGGTTTACTTCGTAAACGGGGTGGAATTGCTACGCAATTGGTTTGGGCTTACCTACGGCAAGTGGGGTGCAGTTGGGTTTTTACAATAGCTGAACAATGGCTGGAGCAATTGCTGTAACGATTGCTGAACGATTGTGGGGCGATAGGTTGGCGATTGTTTTGCAGTTGTTTGGCAGTTGGGTAGGTTGATACTTTTACTGCTAGTGGTCTTCTGTCAAGAAAAAGGACACATTAAAAACGTAAAATCAAAAATCAGCTAGCAATAACACTTTCATAATCATAGGGTGATTCCATATTACA
>JANQLZ010000145.1 GCA_028280325.1 Bacillota bacterium | reverse complement strand
CAGCGGCGCTCCATATTTTTCTAAAGCCCGGACCTGGCATGCCGAGGTTTGGGTTCTAAGCAACTGGCCATTATCCAGCCAATAGGTGTCCTGCATATCCCTGGCCGGGTGATGCTCAGGGTAGTTCAAAGCTGCAAAATTATGATAATCATCTTCCATCTCCGGGCCATCCACAACCATGAAACCCATATACTTCATTATCACAGTTACCTCTTTGGCAACGATGGTAATTGGGTGTAAAGAGCCTAAACTGCTGCTGACCGGCAGGGTATAATCAAAACTATGGTCAATGTTTAATTTTCTTTTTGCTAGAGCGCTTCTCCCAGATTCCAGAAGCCCTTTAATTTGGGTTTTGCAGTTGTTGGCAAGCCTGCCTGCCACTATTTTCTCGCTTCTGGGCAGGTCCTTTATAGATTTCAGAATCATGGTTAACTCACTTTTTTTGCCCAAGTACTTTGCTTTAATCCAATTGAAATCCTGTTCACTTCGAGCTAAGGCAATTTCGGCTCTGGCTTCATCGACCAGCTTTGCAAGCTTATTCATTTTACTACCTCCCAAATGATCTACTAAGGCACATTGTTACTTATAAACATAAAATAAAAAACGCCCCTCTCAAGGGACGAATATCTCCGCGGTACCACCCAAATTTAAAGCATCAGCTTTACACTTGACTGATTAATGCTCAGGACACACTACTTCCTACTCCAGTTCAGAAATAGACTCCGATACGAAATTCAATAAATATGCGCTCTTAAAAGTAATTTCAGCTAATATACTTTATCTCTGCAAGTGCTGTATTTATCTACTTAATATCATCTACGCTTTCCGTTTATTATAGCTATTATAACACATTAACTGCCGGCATTACCAAGCAGAGCAAATACCCGGCAAAAACCTGGTAACAATACAACCTTATTCAACAAACTGATTGATAAATTCTTCTCTTCGCATAGACAGCTCTAATTTCTGAGCAATATATCTCTGTATACTCTCGTCTGTGCTAATCAGTAATTCATCTAAGGTCTGATAGAAACCCCAAAAAAATGCTTCGTCCAAAATCTTTGTTCTGCTTAGTCCGTTGCTGCCGGTATTAAACATTTTTTTACCTTCCTGATCTAAGCAGGTATCGAATCTCTGTAGCAAATGCCGGGCCTTTTCTTCCTGGAAATCAGTAGCTTTAAACTCCTGCAGCAGCTTTTCAGTATCGTCCTTAATGGTAGCAAGGGTGTCCCGCTGATACTGACAGGATAGCAGTTCCTGATCCAGCTGCTCTGTTGCTTTTCTAACCCCGGCTAAAAACTGTCTTGATTCCACATCTTTTTCAGAAATAATCTCCTCTCTCTGGTTTAACGCGATCTGATATTCTTCCTCTGCAAAATCTAAGGTGTTAAGTTCACTTTCAATGCTTTTTTTATCTCGGTAGAGTATGGCTAAACGAGCACTGTGCAAGGTATCTTTATCACTGTCAGGCTGCGAACTCCCGATCTCTTCATTAATATATGTTAACTGCTCTTGCAGCTCTATTTTTCGCTCGCGTTTATCAACGGCAACATCCCATTTACTTTTCATTTTCATTGTTTTTCACCTGCCAGATTGTCAAAATCCGCTTCAGTTAACACCTTAACGCCCAAAGAGCGGGCCTTCTCCAGTTTGGAGCCGGCCTTTTCACCTGCTACTAAATAATCGGTTTTTTTGCTGACCCCGCTATTTACAGTTCCGCCTAAACTCTCTATTAGCTCTTTTGCTGTATCTCTAGTATATTTAGTCAGCTTGCCGGTTAACACAAATTGTTTGCCTGCCAATGACAATTGCCTGTTGGCAAAACTGGTATCATGGTATCCTGTATTGACTCCAACATCGATTAAGTCGTTTAAAAGTTTTTTAGCCTGGGATGAGCTAAAGAAATCGATAATTGCGTAGGCAACTTTTTCTCCAACATCATTTATTTCCAGCAGCTCTTCCAGTGAGGCCTGCTGCAGATTTGCCAGTGATTTAAAATGTCGAGCCAAATCTCGGGACAACCGCGCCCCAACATGGCGTATTCCCAAGGCCATTATCAATTTTTCTAATGAATTATGCTTGCTTTGTTCAATTGCATTCAACAGATTATTGACAGATTTTTCCCCAAATCTCTCTAAGGGCAATAAATCATCTTTCTGCAAATTGTAAATATCAACCGGCGTTTCAAGTAAACCAGCTTCAATCATTGCTGTTACTTGAGAAGTGCCCAGTCCTGTGATATCCATGGCTGAGCGTGAAACAAAGTGAATTAACTTTTCTCTTATAACCGATGGACAAAACTGATTACTGCAACGGATAGCTACCTCTTCTACGCTGTTAATTACCTGACTGCCACAAAAGGGACATTCACTGGGAAAATTATATTCCTGCTCTGTACCTTCTCTCATATCCGTCAGGGCGGACTCAATTTTGGGGATTACCTCTCCTGCTTTTCGTACAACAACATGGTCTCCGATTCGAATATCTTTTTGCTTAATATAGTCTTCATTATGCAGGGTAGCTCTGCTCACTGTTGTGCCTGATATTTGAACAGGTTCTAAGATCGCTGTCGGAGTTAACACCCCGGTTCGCCCTACATTGATAACTATATCTAAGAGCCTGGTTACAGCATCTTCCGCCGGAAACTTATAGGCCGTTGCCCAACGGGGATGATGAGAAGTGGAGCCAATTTTATCATAAAGCTCTTTATTATTAACCTTTAGCACCAATCCATCAAACAGGTATGGAAGATTATCACGTTTACTTTCCCAATCATTTATTACCGCAATTATTTCATCGACAGTATCACACAGCTTGATATCATTGTTAACTTTCAGACCAGCCTCTTTGAATAATGCCAGCATATCCATCTGAGTTTTGGGCATTTCACCACGTAATGATAATATATTAAAAAAGAAGCAGTCCAGTTTTCTTTGCGCTACTATTCTGGGGTCTAATTGTCTCACTGTGCCTGCTGCGGCATTACGAGGATTAGCGAATAGTTTTTCATTATTTTCTTCCCTCTTTTGGTTTATTTCATTAAAAGAACTCCAGGGCATAAATACCTCACCCCGCACAACGACGCTGAGCGGTTTCTGCAGAACTAATGGGATAGAAGCTATTGTCTTAATATTGGCAGTAACATCTTCTCCTATCTCACCATTGCCTCTTGTAGCAGCCCTTACTAAGACTCCATTTTCATAGCTTACGCTAATAGCTAAACCATCAATTTTAGGTTCTACCACGATTTGCAGATCATTTTCTCCAGATAACTCCTCGGCTTTAGTATAAAAATCTTTGACGTCAGCCTCATCAAAAGCATTGTCCAAGCTAAGCATTGGTACATCATGTCTTACCTTATTAAAACCCTGCAGCGGAGTATCGCCTACCCTTTGGGTAGGTGAGTCGGGGGTAATCAGCTCTGGATATTCCTGCTCGAGACGCCTCAACTCATTCAGTAAGCTATCATATGCGCCATCACTTATTTCAGGTCTGTCCAACACATGATAGTAATACGAGTGTTTATTGATTGCTGTGCGCAGCTGCTCTATTCTCTTGTGGATATCTCCTACTGATTTACTCACCTTTTTCCACCTTTCTCAAACTGGCAAATGCCAGAGACAGTTTTTTTCTGCCAACTTTTTTAAAAGAAATGGTTACTAAATCACCATTGTGTTCTTCAACTAAGCCATAACCAAATTTGCTATGCTCTACCGCATCACCAGGCTCAAACTTGTTCACTGAAGATTCCTGGAAGCCAACAGATTTATCACTGTTAATAGTATTGACATTTTTTCGCCCAGTTAACTTAGCTAATTCACCGGATTTAGGATCGAGACTTCTCATTCCATTCTCAGCAAAGTCTACAGTCACCAGATACTGATCTCTGGCAATTACCCGTCCCAACCCGAACTTCTCATGGACCACCCTGTCGCCAATGGTCAAGCCGACAGGCAGTCTGCCAGGGCTATAGCTCCGTTGTTTTCTGGCAAGATCTGGTCTAAATTTATTGCTAAAATCGTTTACTTTTTCAATGGAATCATCAGGTATCTCACTTAGAAAACGTGAAGGAAGATTATACTTTGTTTCCCCATATTGACGTCTGCAAAAAGCGTGGGAAAGGAATAACCTGTCTCGGGCTCTGGTAACCCCGACATAACATAATCGACGCTCCTCTTCCATCTCTTCCTCCTCAAACAATGCTCTGCTGTGCGGAAAAAGTCCATCTTCCAAACCGATTAAGAATACCACCCTGAACTCCAGGCCTTTGGCTGCGTGTAAGGTCATTAAAGTAACACTTTCGTCCTCTTCCTGATAATTGTCGACATCAGCCTCTAAGGCAATATTCCCCAAAAATTCTTTCAGCCCCAGATCAGGATTTAGTTTCAGAAATTTAGTCGCCACAGTTTCCAGCTCTGAGATATTCTCCAGTCTTGTTTCGGCATCAACACTATTCTTCTGTTTCAGTTCATCCAGGTATTGTTGATACCCACTTTTAATTTTTACTTCTTTAATAATTTCATTTACTGCAAAAAAAGGCAGCATGGCAGTTAACTCAGCGATAATAGCAACAAAATTTTTAAACTTTGTTTTTGCCCGAGCTGTTAAGCCTACTATTTTATCCACCTGAACGGCGGCATTATACAGGCTCAACCCCTGTTCATTGGCATACTGAGCTAACTGGGTCAGCGATTTAGCGCCGATTCCCCGCTTAGGTGTATTGACAACCCTGGTAAACCGGGTGTCATCGTTGGGATTAATTAGCAGATTGGCATAAGCTAAAATATCCTGAATTTCCTTTCTGTCATAAAACCTTAAGCCGCCATATATCTTATATGGCATATTATGATTAACAAAGATATCCTCTACTGCACGTGACTGAGCATGGGTCCGGTATAATATAGCAAATTCATTCCACTTATAGCCTTCAGAATTATTGAGCTCTATTATCTTTTTCAACACAAATAAGGCCTCATCATCGGCGTCGTTGGCCTGATAAACCTGGATTAACTCTCCATCTCCTTTATCTGTCCAGAGCTCTTTTTGCTTGCGAAAACTGTTATTTAAGATAACTGCATTCGCAGCACTGAGTATGTTTCCCGTAGAACGGTAGTTCTGCTCCAGTCTGATAGTTAAAGCCTCAGGAAAATCATGTTCAAACTCCAAAATATTACTGAGATCGGCACCACGCCAGCCATATATGCTTTGATCGTCGTCACCAACTACGCAAACATTCCTGTTTTTCTCTGTGAGCAGTCTCACTAACTGATACTGAGCGTTGTTGGTATCCTGGTATTCATCCAGCAGCACATGGTCAAATCTACTCTGGTATTGATTTAATACAGCAGGATGTTTTTTAAAGAGTAAAACCACATTCATGATCAGATCACCAAAATCCATAGCATTGTGCTCCTGGAGCCTTTTTTGGTACAGACCATACACATCAGCTACTACCCTGTCAAAGCTGGTGCCATGTTTAGAGCTGAGGTCTTTTGGTAATTGAGTTCTATTCTTAGCCCGGTTTATAGCAGCCAAAACAGCCTTCGGCTCGTATTTTTTGTTATCAATATTGAGTTCTTTCAGACATCGTTTAACCAGAGTATTCTGATTTCCTCTACTGTAAATTGTAAAAGGAATCTTGTATCCCAGATGGACAGCCTCCTGCCGTAATATTCTCAGGCAAATACTGTGAAACGTGCCTATCCACATAAAAGGAAACCGCTCTCCAATTAGTTCATTTATTCTTTGCTTCATTTCATTGGCTGCTTTATTGGTAAAAGTCATCACTAATATTCGGTAAGGAGAGATCCCCTTGTCAATTAAATGGGCAACTCGATAGGTCAAAGTTCTGGTCTTGCCGCTTCCTGCTCCGGCAAGAATTAAAAGCGGTCCTTTATCATGTAAAACAGCAGCGCGCTGTTTGGGATTCAATTGCTCAAGATTCACCTTTTTGTCCTCCACAATTGCTTTTACTGCTAAGTTATATGCTGATTTAGCATATCAGAATAAAACTACTCGGCAACAGCAGCCAAAAAACTGATGCTATTCAACTGTCTGCTCATTGCCAAGCAATTTGATTTGTAATATGCAATTCTCTCTAATTGCAATATCTATTTTAACATAATCAGCATCATTTTTAGAAATATATCTTATCACAACGTCTGAGAACAAACAATTGCCTCACAACTGTTAAACTACAGTTTCAACCCCTATTTGGCAGCAAAAAGCTCTTCTCGGACTAAAGCCGGCGGTATTGCCCCCAATTGAAGCAGCTCATTATGAAATTGCTTTAATGAATAGCTTTTTCCTTTTCTGCGCTTATATTCTTCTGCAATATCCAATATCTCGAGTTTACCCATCAAATAACTCATTGGCCTTAAAGGATTTTTGATGTAGCGGCTGACCTCAGCAACAGCGTTTAACTCTTCTAAATGGGCTTGATCTATTAAAAACTGTACGGCCTCAGCAAAGGTCATTCTTTCGGTATGCAGGCTGGCATCGATGATTATCCGTGAAGCGCGCCAGAGCTGGTCTTTTAGGCGAGATAAGCGGGTTTTGGGATGCTTGATATAGCCCAGGTTTTCTAACAGCTCCTCACAGTAAAATGCCCAGCCTTCGCAGAAAAGATTATTATGCATTATCTTCCTGATGCCCTCAGGCAAATTGTGTTGAGTAGTAATCTGTAAATGATGCCCGGGATAACCTTCATGCAAAACAAAAACCGGAATCTTATAATACATATGCTCTCTTAATTTTTGCTCCTTTAACTCGTTGCTCCAATCAGGCTCAACTGGCGTAACCCAAAACCGACCGCTTTGAAATTTATCAAAAACAGCGGGACCGCTATAGCCGGCATATGGAAAGAGACTGCGCATATGTAAAGGGGTTTCAATCAGGATCAGCTCTTCATTGGGTGGAAAGTCAACGAAATCATGATCTCTGACGAACTGTTTAACTTTATCTGATTCCCGGATATAGGTTGCTAATACCTCTTCAGCCACCGGATGTTCATTTTTCATTTGCTCAATTATTTCAGACCAGGTTTTAGCCGGGTCAATCTCAAGAGCCAGCTCCCGCATCTGTTCTTTGGTATTATTGAGCAGCTCCCAACCCTGTTCGATCAGAGTGTCAGCAGTATGATTCATGAGGTAATCTTTTTGCAGCATTTCATTAAACATTGCTTCACCTATGGCAAATTTTCCATTAGAGCTGGGCAAAATGCTGGTCAGCCATTCGATATGTCTGTTAAAAGATTCAAGGACATTGTTCAGTGTGTTCTGGAACGAAGGAGTGATTTCCCCACCCTGCGCTTCGATCATTTCCGATACATTGACAGAAAAAAATTTTAGGCCTCCACTGCGACATTGGGTTATGGCTTGGCGCGTGAATTCATACGGAGGGTCAACAATTACCTTTCTGTTCTCACTCATCATTTGCTCGGCAGATGCCAGGCGCTTGGCCAAACTGCTGACTCGTTCCTGGATTGGGGCATAGTTTCTGCTCAGCATTAAGTAGGATATCCCCATTAACTGGCTGGTTACAAAGCCCGGGTCTCTTTCAAAATATTTCAGCGATTTAAGCTTTCGCAGCTCTTGCCTTAAAGTTATATCAACCAGATGCCAGTTAACTTTTTGGTGAGTATCGAGGTTTTGCCTGTTTATATTATTCAGCTCTTCTTTAAAATCCTCCAAATCTGAAACACACTTGAGAAGATTGTTCTGACTATAATCTGGCACCAGTGTGTCATAGGTATATACCCCCCGTCTGGTTGCCAGGAAAGGGTTGGTACGATGCTGCCAGTCAATAAACCTGTCTGCCAACTTATTAACCATGGACATAATTACACCTCCTAAGTTTTAAAAGCAGTTCTAGAAAACTTTGGCAAAAACCTGCTTTGAACAGCAAAAAAGCTTTTAAACGTAGTTTTGGGGACCTGTTTTCAGCAAGCCCCCAAATGTATTTATGTAATTTGATTATCAGGAATCTATAATATCTGATAACTATCAGTGTTGCTGAGCCAGAGCCCTTCCTTTTTCTACATCTACACGTGATAATATGATGAACCCCAAGACAAAGAATACCAGAAGAGAAACAATCCCATAGCGGCTCGAGCCGGTAATCTGACCTACCAGGGCAAAAACTAAAGGCCCAAAAATAGCTGCAAACTTGCTGGAAATGCCTAAAAAGCTAAAGAATTCAGCGGATTTTTCCCTGGGAACCATTGAGGCATACAGGGAGCGGCTTAATGCCTGGGCTCCGCCCTGAACTGTTCCAACCAGAAATGCCAGAATCCAAAAATCTGTTGCAGATTTTAAGAAAAAAGCGTAACAGACAATTAAGGTATAAATGCTTAAGGTAATGTAAATTGCTTTTTTGGCGCTTATTTTTTTAGCTATATAGCCAAAGAAAAATGAAAATGGAAAGGCTACAAACTGGGTTAGTAACAGCGCTCCAATAAGGGCATTGGCATCTATGCCTAGCTCTCGTCCATAGATAGTCGCCATGCGCATTATTGTCCCAATCCCATCGTTGTAAAGCCAAAAAGCAATGATAAATTTAAACAGCTCTTTATAGCGTTGGGCATCCTGAAATGTTTCCTTTAGCCTGGTGAAACCGACAGCAATTGATGGCAGTTTTTGCCTTTGATTGTCTCCTGCTTCTTTAACGTGTTTAAAAATAGGAATTGAAAATATAAACCACCAAATTCCCACAGAAACGAATGCCAACCTCGATGCCCACATACCATTTGGTATACCGAGCTTTTGTGGAAATAAAATCATGATCAGGTTTATAATCAATAACAGTCCACCGCCTAAATACCCTAAAGCATAGCCAGCCGATGAAACAAAGTCCATGTTGTCTTGATCGGTGACGTTGACAAGCAGGCTGTCGTAAAACACATTGCCACAGGAAAAACCAATGGTACCAAGTATATATAGTACTGAGCAGAGCAGATAGTCACCTGTACTGACAAAAACCAAAAGTATGGTAGCGATACAGCCCAGATAAGCAAAAAACTGAAGAAATCTCTTTTTTGATTTGATATAGTCCGCTATTGCCCCGATTAAAGGTATAGAAAGAGCAACAATTAGCATGGCAATAGCTGTAGTATATCCCCAGTAGGAGGTTCTGAGATTAGGTGTCAGGTTGGCAGCTGCAACATCTGAATAGTAGACAGGTAGAACTGCAGCCATAATTGTGGTTGCAAATGCAGAATTAGCCCAATCATACATAACCCAGCTAAAGACATCTTTTTTGCTTGTAATGCGAGTAAAAAAACCTTTTTTTGACGACATGTAAATCCTCCTACCGTAATAATCTGTATATTCAAATTAATTGTAACAAAATCTAAATTAAAATTATATAAGTTATTGTGTTGTTATGTTAAGAGATATTGTATTTTGTGTATAAACCATTAACATGGCCTGATCTTGTCTTGACATAATGTAAAAAATCAGTTAAATTTTATAAGTAAATTTCTATAAGCGAAATAGTTGGGAGATACCTTAATGAAAGATTCTGATAAGCTGAGAAAAAATACATCTATCCACGATGGGGATGTGGAGATAAAAGCGGGGCCGGCTTCAGCAGCTGGTAAGACAAAAATGTCTCAGACCGTATGGAGATTAGCCTGGCCGGTCATAGTAGAAATGATGCTACTGACCTTTGTTGGCATTGTAGATATGGCTATGGTGGGTCAGCTGGGTCCCAGTTCAATTGCGGCCGTAGGCCTGGGAATGCAAATTGTTATGCTGGCCACCAGTGCATTTGCAGCTATCAGAACCGGTACAACTGCACTTATAGCTCGACACATTGGAGCAGAAGATTCTGAAGGCGCTCATCTAATTGCCCGCCAGTCGGTGACAATGACAGCCTTATTGACCGGCTCAACTTTTGTGCTCTTCTATGTGTTTGCCAGACAGGGCCTGGTTCTTCTGGGTGCGGAACCCGAAGTTGTCAATCTGGGCATCAGCTATGTGCGTTGGCGGTCATTCGGCTTAATTTTCAGCTTAACCACCATGATTTTCACCAGCATGCTCCGGGGGTGTGGTGATACCAAGACCCCAATGTACGTTAATATTGTAGTCAATATAATTAACCCTATTTTGAATTACATTTTCATTTTTGGACATTTGGGTATGCCCCGAATGGGTGTTGCCGGGGCTGCTATTGCAACAGCAATTGCTCAGATAATCGGGTGTGTGTTAATAGTCCGGGTCATAACAACCGGAAACAAAAAGATAAAGCTCTCCGTAACCGATAATTACAAACTGCGAAAAAAGCCAGTGAAAAGAATTCTAAACATTGGCATCCCGGCAATGATAGAAGCTGTTTTTATGCGATTTGCTCAAATTGCTTTCACGATGATCCTGACCAGCCTGGGGACTGCAACATATGCTGCCCATCAAATTGCGATTAGAGCAGAATCGCTGTCTTTTATGCCGGGCTGGGGTTTTGGGGTAGCAGCCACCACCCTTATTGGCCAAAACCTGGGAGCAAAAAGACCTGATCTGGCTGAAGAGAGCGGCTATGTCGCCAGAAATATGGCAATTATTGTTTCTTCGTTTATGGGAGTTCTGTTCTTTCTGTTTCCAGTTCAGTTTGTCAGCTTTTTTACTGACGATCCAATCGTTATCAAACAAGCGGCCAGTGCTTTACGGTTAGTAGCTATTGCTCAGCCGGCCATGGCTATAAATCTGGTATTGTCCGGAGGGCTGCGTGGAGCTGGAGACACCAGATGGGTGACAATTATAACCGCCAGCAGCGTGTGGCTGATTCGTTTATCTATTGCAGCTATCGGAGTATTCTATTTTAAACTCGGTTTAATCGGCGCCTGGATCGGCATGGTCTCAGATTTAATAATCAGGTCAATCATGTTTAGTATTAGGTATGCGCGGGGGAAGTGGAAGCATCTTAAGGTATAGTTATTGCTTCTTTCCACGGTTGCTCCCATAATTGAGCTACCTCGGCGTCATACGCTAAAATTTTTTCATAGATATACTGCATCGTATTATCTATGCTAAAAATTTTAGCTATTCCTTGATTTAGCCTCAATTCTGTGAGCCACGTTATGCCTTATGTTACGTCATTTATTCACTTTTTACGCTGAAATACTCGTGTTACAGAGTAACACTTCATTGAGCGAACTCGTAATTAGAAATCAGCCAACAACCAGAAAACAATAGTTCAGCAATTGTTACAGCAATCGTTAGACAATTGTTCAGCAATTGAAAAAGGCAATTCCACCCCGTTTACGAAGTAAACCCATTACAATAGCCAAACTATACTGCATCGTATTATCTATGTTGAAAATTTTGGCTACTCCTTTATCTAAGATCAATTCTGTAAGCCATGGCATAATGATACGTCTCGTCATTTATTCACTTTTTACGCTGAAAAGCTCGTGTTACAGAGTAACACTTCATTGAGCGAAGTTGTAATTTAGAAACCAGCCAACAACCAGAAAACAATAGTTCAGCAATTGTTACAGCAATCGTTAGACAATTGGCGGGCAGTTTTCTGGCAATTGTATTTTTTTGGGGCAAATTAACAATATTGACTTGGAATATAGCATAACGCAAAATAACTCCTTAACAAGCGCTCCTTCATCCAGAAACTTACCTTAATACCACCGAGAAAAAGACCACCATTATGTGTACCAGGATGGGACAGACCTTGCCTACATATAGATAAATATCAAAGAAGTAGTGACTTTTGTTTTAGCTTAAAGTGGTATAAGACATAAATCAAACGGCCTGTCCCGTCAACGAAGCTTATCCCAGTTAAGCATTGCCGGGCATTATCTCAGAGTATCTTTCCTTGTTTAGCTAGCAAGGCCTGCCTGTCAGAACTTGCGGAAGTGATTGATTGCTTCATACGAGGAACGTCAACTCTGTATCCCATTTACTACCAACACGGGACGACACAAGATCGACCCATACATTCAACCCAGGCAAAACAATAGTTCAGCATGCTATTGTTCAGCAACTGCAAAAACAACTGCCAACCTATCGCCCAACAATTGCCAACCGCTTGCTGAAAGCAAGCCCCAACAACTGTAGTATCTACGATACCCCAGTAAAATCAATATGCTGCAGCAACAGGCTCACAAACTGCTCCAGGCCAGCAGCATCTTCGTTATCAAAACGCGCCATATCAGGGCTGTCAATGTCCAGCACACCGTAAAGTTGACCATTGCCGATGATGGGTACAACTATTTCTGACCTCGATGCCGAATCGCAGGCTATATGTCCTGGAAACTCAAATACATTATCGACAACAATTGTCTCTCTTTTTTGGGCTGCCGTGCCACAAACACCTTCGCCTATTGCAATATGGGTACAGGCTGGTTTACCCCAAAAAGGCCCCAGTACTAATTCGTTATTTTTATAAAGATAAAAGCCGGACCAATTTATATCATTGAGCATCATCCCTAATAATGCTGCTGAATTGCATAAATTAGCTAACCAATCCTCTTCATTCTCAATCATGCCCACTAAAGTTTTATTCAAGTGGTTATAGAAATCTTTTTTGCAGTCAAATGTTATCCTTTGATATTGTTCCATAATGGCCTCCCTTTCTTTAACTAATATTATATTCTTTTAGAACGTAAAATCAATACATTAGTGGCAGGAGAACGGGTTTTAAATGGCAAATAGTTTAAAAAGCAAAACTGAGGGGGTTTCTCATGACAGCATCTATAATACTATTTAATGGCAGGATTCACACGGTCGATTCTGATGACACTATTGTTGAAGCAATAGCAATTAAAGGAAACAAAATATTAGCTGTTGGTGGCAATGAAGAGATAAAAAAATACGGAAGCAGAGACACAATGAGCATAGATTTGCGCGGAAAAACTGTTCTGCCGGGAATTTTCGATTCTCATAACCATACCGGAGCAGCAGGTGTATTGCTAAAAGGAGTAATGCTTTTTGGCGCTAAAAATATTAAAGAGTTGCAAAACAGAGTAGCTCAACGGGTAGCAGAAAGTCAGGCAGGCTCCTGGATCAGAGGCGGTGGTTGGATAGAAAGTCAATTTACAGAATATCGGCTTCCTACTCGCTGGGATTTAGATGAGGTTGCACCTGATAATCCGGTAATTTTAAGCAGATTATTTGGAGCTGTAGTTGTTAACAGCTCAGCGCTTAAACTTGCCGGTATCACCAAACACACTGCTGATCCATGGCGCGGCAGTATTGGCCGAGCAAAAAACGGCGAACCGAACGGTATTTTATATGATGGAGCACGTGACTTAGTTACCCGGGTTATGCCTGCTGAAGCTGCCAGCAACACTGTTGAAGAAGCCAAGAAAGATATTTTGCGAGCCTTAATCGAATATCAAAAATACGGTATCACCTCCATCATTGATCCAGGTGTTTCCGGTATGAGGAGACTGGCCTACCAACAGCTTTTCAATGAAAATAATCTACCGATACGGATTAACATGATGCCTGTTTACAATGGCCTTTACGCATCCATGGGACAGGATTTGACCCCAATGGTAGAACATATGGGAATTATAAATGGTTTTGGCAATGAGTGGCTTAATTTGGGGGCTTTAAAAATGGCCATTGATGGCGGTTTAGGAAGTAAAACCTCGTGGATGAATGAGGCCTTTTTAGATGGTACCTTCAGCGAAATTCCGCTGCGTTTAGATATCAATAAATTAGGTCATTATTTTGCGACAGCTCAAAAATACCGTTGGTCGATTGGTATTCACTGCTGTGGAGACAAGGCTCAGGACGTAGCGGTTGATACATTCGTTAAAACTATTAGCAATAATCCCAATTCCGATGCCAGGCATAATATTATCCATGGCTACTTACCGACCGCAAAATCTTTAGATAATATGCAAAAATACAATATTGGTGTATCCGTACAGCCCGGCTTTATGTATGTTGAAGGGGATATCTACTTTGACGTTATTGAACAGGAGCGGATTAACAGGTTTAAGCCGTTAAAGACTTATCTTAATGCTGGTATTCTGGTGGCTGCCAACTCAGATATGACTTCAGCCCATTACAATCCCTTTTTAGGAATGTATGCAGCTGTAGCCAGAAAAACCTCACAGGGCCGCAGTTTAGGCACCGAAGAAAAAATAACCCGGCAAGAGATGCTGCGATTATTTACTATTAATGGAGCCAAACTAGCCTTTATGGAAGACAAGACAGGTTCACTGGAACAAGGAAAGCTAGCTGACTTAGTAGTAATTAATGAGAATATTCTGACTGTTGCAGAAGATGAGATCAAGGATTTAAAAGTATTACTAAATATTACCAATGGCCGAATCGTATATGACAGCTTACACCTCACTGAATAAGTTTTTACTCACCTTATCATATGTGTAATATAAAGACAAAAGAGGGGCGCTTTTAGTGCGACCCCTTTTACCTTTTGACTTACGTTAGTTAGTAGGATACCAACCTTTCTGGCTCATAAAATTATATATTTTATCGCCATGCTCCTGCTCTTCTTTTTGAATGTGATTCAAAACATTACGCATTTGAGTATTGGTACACTCAAAAATGGTGGTATCATAGTTTTTAGAGATATGCTTTTCAGTCATTAGCATATCTGTACACATGTTCTTATCGCAGTCTGTCACTGAATTTGAACTGTTGCTTGAGCCACCACTATTACTGGTGTTTTGGGATCTTGCGCCAGTTCCATAGGATCCGCCTGGAGAATTAGTAGATTGATATGATGGTCCGCCAGTAGTGGCTCCATAAGAGCCATATGCAATCCCGCCCCCGATCAAGTCACCGGATTCAAGAGTATTTTCAATACTGCTTGCATACATGGTGCCATCTGCCTGGTTTACATAACTGCCAAATCCACCGCCGCCAGTATAGCCGTCAAAAATATTATCAGTTCCTAAGATCGGGTTTTGAGCAGTTTCCGGCTGATTGCTAACGTCTGCAGTCAGATTACCGCGCGAAGACCCAAATTGTTGGCTTGAATTTTGATTATTCCCACCCATAGTACTGCTTGAATAATTCGAGCCACTACTACCGGAGCCACTGCCTGACGCATTGCTGTTCATATCAGGTATTGTGCCATTAAGCATTGACTGAATACTGTCATAGTGTTTCTGCTCACAGCTGGCAATCTCTGTGAAGAGCTGTCTAAGTTGAGGATCCTTGGCTTTAGCAGCGTATTCAGTATATTTATCTACACAAAGTTTTTCATGGTCGAGCTGATCTTGAAGTAATCCTTTAACCTTGGTAGATAAACCAATACTATTGTTCTGACTACCTTTTTTCAATACAACACCTCCCAAATATCATCTATAGTTTTTGATATTTGGGAGGTGATTATCCGAGATTATTAGCTGGATTTTATGTAAAATTTTATTTTTCAGCACTATCTGAGATAATAGTCAAACCAGGCTTTATGTCTGTTTAACATATCTTTGATATGATTTAAATCTCTCAGGCCATGATATTCATCAGGATATCGCACCATAACAGCTGTTTTATTTAAGCGTTTCAGAGCAGTAAAGAATTCCTCACTTTGGGCTACAGGGCAGCGCATATCATTTTCGCCATGCAGTAATAGCACAGGAGTTTCAACATTTTGCACATAACTCAATGGTGAATGTTGAAGCAGTTTAAACGCATTATCCCAGGGATTTGAATTGAGCTGACGCTCCATATAACTATAGCCAATATCACTTGTTCCATAGCTGCTAAGCAGATTTATCACACTGGCTCCAGCGACTGCAGCTTTAAATATTTTAGTATGAGATATAATCCAGTTAGTCATATACCCTCCATAACTCCAGCCCATAACACCTAATCTATCCTTATCAGCTATACCTTTACTAATAACAAACTCTAAACCTTTAATGATATCGATGTAGTCTTTTCCTCCCCAGTCATTCATAACTTTAAAGGCAAAATCGATGCCATAAGATTGACTGCCTCGTGGATTAATATAAACTCCGGCATAACCATTTGAAACCAAATACTGCAGCCTGAATGAAAATCCACTTCCATACATGCCATGCGGTCCACCATGAATCATTAAAATCGTTGGCAGCTTCTCATTTTGTGTATAATTGCCTGGTGTCACATACCACCCGTCAATTACTTCTCCCTCTGCACCCCAAAATTTAAATTTACGGACAGTTCCTAAATTTATTTCATCCTCCAGCCACTCGTTAGTTAAAACAACCAACTCACATTTATCATCTTGAATAACATATAGACTTTCAGTTGTTTCAGCACTACCTATCAGTAATGCCAATTTGTCATCTACCCGCGAAAAAGCACTTACACTTTTTGATTCATCATACCACAGGATCTCTTTTTCAATGGTTTGATCCCGATAGATTTCAGCGACAACACTGGCTCCGCGTTCTGGATATAAAACAGTAAAACCGCTGCTATCATTTAACCATTGATACTTAGGAGTATCGGACTTCATCCTCACATCTGACTGAGGCATATCTCCGATATTTCTGGAAAGATTAAGAGTAAGATCCTCTAATTCGGTGACATCAACTGCTTTGCTGTTAAAAAGATTCAGTACATACAGTTTGTGTTGATAATAATACCTCCCACTGCCAGTGGCAATAAAAGACAACTCAATACCATTTGGCGACAATTGGAGTTCGCTGATTTTACCATTATTCACTGCATTGATTTCTTTCTGCAGGCTCGTGATATTAATTTTTTCAATTTTATATTCAAATGATGTACTATTATCGTCAATACTTTCGCTGACTACAAACAGCGAATCACATTTTTTGTTCCAGGTAGGAAAAGAATAGTTTCTGTTCCCATCGGTGATTCTCCGATAATTGCTCCATTTTTCAACAAAGTTTCTGGGAATGTTAGAGACAAAAATATGATCCCTTGCGGTGCTAAAATAGCCGGTACGATCCATCTTATACCTTATATTGGTGATTACTTTAACATCACTGTCCTGACCATATTCTCTTTCACCGGTGGTAGGAGCACCGTCATACGCTTTTTCGCTTTCGTTCATGCCATTGACAGTTGCCGTAAATGCCAAGCTGTCACCATCTGTAGACCAAACCGGACATGAGCTTATTTTATGTTCAAACTCCAGATTTGTAATTTCCTTAGTCTCGACACAGTATAGAAATATAGTATTTAACTTTTCTTTCTCGCTAGTAAAAGCTATAAATTTACCATCTGGCGACCAGCGAGCGTTAGCAGCGTTTAGAGAAAACTCTGTTAATTGCTCAATTGTCAAATCTGCTTTTACAACAAACAATGCTGTGCTAAATTTATTATCTCCTTCTTCAACTTTTTTTAGCATGTATAATATTTCTTGCTTATTGGGCGACCACTGCGGTTCAGCGATAGATTCAAATCGTAAAAAATCCTCTACTAACAAGCTTCTTTTCATATGTAAACCTCCCAATTTAAAAGATTTACTATTTTTTTCTATACAAATAGGTAGTATTCCTGTAAATTTTAATATTATTTTTTAATTTTTTTATATTTTTTTTAATATTAATAAAAAATAAAGGCGTTTTCTTAAAATTAAAGATAGTTTTAACCATAAATAAAAATAATTGTAGGATTTTAATTGTATTTGAGAAAAGTGCCTTTCCCCAAGCTGCCATAAAAAAACTGCACAAAGATATTAGTTAAATCATCTTTGCGCAGTTTTATCTTATACGATTGTGCCTTCTCACTGAACTATATCTTCAGAGAGCCTAAATATTTACTTTTAAATTTAATTTGCTTGATCAACATATGTTATCAAATCTTTGTCTGCAATATTTAAATCTACATCTCCCGTAATTCCTTCAATTTTACCTTTATCACTGAACTGCCAGACAAACCAAGATTCCCAACCTCCGGATGGCTGGCGATTAGTATAATAGTCTGCAATCCAAAGCTTATAATCTGTTAAGGGATTATCTGGGTGATTAAAATTATCCCAGGAATCAATAAACCAGTTTCCAGTATAAATAATAATTGGATGCCCAGTAATTGCTTCAAACTCCTCACAAAATGTTTTAGCCCAGGTTAGTAAACTTGCTGTACTCAACCCATTGGTTCCAGGGTACAGTGGATCTTCCAGATCCAGAACAGCTGGTAAATCACCATAGTCTTCAGTCGCCAGTTTCAGGCTATTGATAAAATGGGCTACTTCAGCTAAGGCATCTTCATTAACCGGCTCTGCTGGGCGAGCATAATGATAACCACCGGTCGGAATACTCACCTCTCTGGCTCCCACCACATGCCTTTTGGCATACGGATCGTTATACGTGCTGCCTTCACTTATCTTCACAAAAGCAAACTCGACCTTGCTTTCAGCTACCTTCTCCCACTCAATTTCCCCTCTGTTACTCTGATGATGGGATATATCTATACCTAAAATCTGAGCCCTGGGAACATCATCGATTACATGCTGAAAGCTACCTCGGTCCGTAATAGGGTTTAATCTATCCCTATTGTCGACAGGTTTCGGCTGGGGATTTGCTGGTTCTTCCTTGGGTTTTTCTTCAACTTTATTCTCCACCTGTTTAACAGGAGTGTACTTGCTATCGGTTGGTTCAGTTTTATCTGGATCGTCATCCTTAATAGTTTTGTCTGGTTCAGGCTCAACCTCTGTCTCGTTTACGATATCAGGCGATTCAGATGGGCTGATAATTACATTATCGACTTGATTATTATCCTTTTCTACTATAATATCTTGCTCTGGCAGCATTTGAGGCTTTTCTTCAAACCAAATGCTGGTATTAACAGCTACTAAAAGACTGCAAAGGATTACTACCATTGATGCCAAATATTTTCTATAGATGCTCATTCTCATACCTCTTATATTATATTCGTAACTTAATTCTTCAAATAGAATCATTTTCCTTTTGTTAATATTTGGCATTCAGTTTTCTAGCTCTCGATACTTAGGCATGTCTTTAACTGCTAAATAAAAAAAAGATACATACGTATCTTTTTTAAAACTACACAAATAATGTGGTGACTACTTTAATTATTATAAAAACTCCAGCCAGCAATAAAGAAATTGACATAACTCGAGCGAAATCATTCTTTCGTGTCAATCTGAACCGCCTTTCCTATGGTTGCCCATATTTAAGATGACGAAGCTGTTAACTTCAATTCTGATTTTATATCTAAGTCGATATATCACAATAGCTAATATATCATAATGCCAATCTCTTGGCAACTACTATTTTGTATGCAGTATTCAGTTGATTCATACCTGTTTACAAACAGTAATCGCCAACGGCCACAGTTTTTGCTGCTCCATTAATGATGCCACAGTTAAGAGGCTAATCGATATGTGGAGCAAGGTTCCCGATAGGTGAGCCGACAAATACATAACCCATTGGTCGCATTGAGGTCAGGGTTCCTTTACAGGGAGATTTTAGCTCAATACCGTTAATAATACCCAATACCTGATCTTTGACAACGGTCTGGCCGCTGCTGGTTTTAGGAATAAATAATCCTTCAAAACCCGCTCTTTGAAGTATCAGTTTATCACACCAGGTTGGACTCGGCTTGACTACTTCGCACTTCAACATTTCCAATTGCCCCAACAGCCCGATTAGGGCATTATAGGCTTCCAATCCAGCCTTTTCGTTAATGACTCCGCCTTGCCCACCACCTGGCAACTCAATGATAACTGCAGGTCTGCCAGCTGCACATGACTCCACAAACAGCTGGCCTTTAGCTCCTCCTGACTGAACTATAAGCGGAATGTCCAACATGGAAGCAAGCTGACGGGCGCTTTCATGCTCTTGCCAAACAGCCAAGGTATAGCTATACCCGTGAACACCACAGCAATGCAAATCTATAATAAAATCTGCAGACAACGATTCCTGCCAAATGGCGTTAGCTATTCGCTGGGTAAGTGTGCCTTTTTCGTTGCCTGGAAAAATACGGTTAAGATCCAGGTTATCATAAGGGGAGGTTCGCTCCATTCTTCTAAATGCAGTTGGATTACAGATACTGATGATCTTTACTGAACCCTGATGCAGTTGGTGTTTTTCTAAGTACTCCATCAATAGTCTAGAAGTGTATATCCCGGTCACTTCTCCCCCATGAATACCAGCTGTAATCAAAACCTCTGGCTTACCTTCGCCAAAAACAGTTACCTGGAGGCCTTTATTAATATAATCATCAATTGCGACAACGTAGTTACGCATTTATCCCACTGCTCCCAATCAATTTTTATATACTACTTCGCCATCGACTATAACATGCGTGGCTTGAGAAAAATTACTTAGTGGATGACCATCCCAGATTACCACATCGGCATCTTTGCCGGGATCCAGACTACCCAGTCTGTCTGCCAAGCCAATGATTTCAGCAGCATTAATGGTTATTGCCTTAAAAGCTTCTGCCTCTGGTAATCCATAACGAACAGTTAAACCGGCATGCACAGCCAAATACTTTGTTGGGGCTGAAGAATCAACCATAATTGCGATCTTCACTCCGGCATCTACCATAACCGCTGGGGTTGTCATTCTCACATCCCATAGCTCCTGTTTGGCAGGTCCCATTAACAACGGCCCAATAACACATGGAATTTTTTTTCGGGCAATGATGTCAGCAATGTGATACCCCTCAGTGCAATGTTCCAAGGTAAAATCCAGGTTGAACTCCTCCCCTATTCTTATGGCTGTCATAATATCATCAGCCCGGTGGCAGTGAATTCTGGCCTTCATTTCGCGCCTGAGCACCTTTCCCAATGCCTCCAGCCCTAAATCTCTGGGTGGCAATGGCTTTTCATTCTTCTTTGCTCTTTCTATTTTCTTTAGATAATCCTGAGCCTTCATAAAGGCCATTCTTAAAACGGCAGCATTACCCATTCTCGTTGAAGGTAGCTGCTTGCGTTCTTTATAATTTCTTTTTGGATTTTCGCCCAAAGCAAACTTCATTGCCTCAGTTCCCTCTATAACCATATCATAAGCTGTATTGCCATATGTTTTCATGGCAAAGCCGGTTCCCCCTACAATATTGGAGCTGCCAGGGCCAGTGTAAACAGTGGTAACCCCCGCTTTTAGGACCTGAGGAATAGCTATATCATTGGGGTTGAGTGAATCTATGCCCCTGACTTCTGCCTGTACCGGACCGGTTTTCTCATTTCCATCATTCGTCGCCGGAACCCTGGGCTCGCCAAACAAACCCAAATGAGAGTGGGCATCTATCAGGCCCGGCGTGACCCAGTTACCCCTGGCATCGATGACTACTGCTTGTGAAGGTATTTGTACAGAACTGTCTCCCAGTTCTTTGATTTTCCCGTTTTCCAGTAGAAGCGTTCCATTTTCAATTACTCCGTTGGTTATTGTCAATAGTTTACCATTGACGATTGCTAACATTATTAAGTCTCCCCCTTTGACTGTTTATCAGGTCCATATCAGATATATTGATCAGCATAACTCACACGCTATTGTAAATAAATAAAATAGCATAATGTTGGCTTTTCTGAACCTGTCCAACACTAGAACTATTTTAACATATTAGCAGGTTAGTTAATATACATTTTGCTTTTTATGGAGAATGTTATATTATTAATTGAGATAAACTGCATAGAACAAAAGCAGGTTTATTGTTGGGCATCAGCAGAACAGCAGCCTGGCAATAGTAAGGCAGTTGGGAGGACCATTTGATGACAGAGAAACTATATTACCAAAATCCCTATCAAACCCGGGCAACAGCGATTGTCAATAATATAATTAAGAGCAAAGAAGGCTATTGGGTGACTTTAGACAAAACAATATTCTACCCTGAAGGAGGCGGACAGCCTTTTGATTTAGGAACAGTCAATGGCATAGAGCTAAAAAAAGTAGTTGAGAAAGACGGAGATGTTTGGCATCTATTAGCGGATTATATAACTGGTGATGAGGTTGAGTGCCAGTTAAACTGGCCCAGAAGATTTGATCATATGCAACAGCATGGTGGTCAGCACATAATCTCCGGGGTAGCCGACAAAACCTTTCAGGCTGCAACTGTGGGCTTTCATCTCAGTGAACATTATACAACTGTGGATCTGGCAGTCCCTCAGCTCAGCTCATTACAGATTGAGCAACTGGAAACCGAAGTCAACAGCATAGTTTTTGCCAATAAAAATATCCACTCATATTTTGCAGATGCACATCAGCTAATTAATCTTCCGCTCAGAAAAAAGCCGTCAGTAGATCAGAATATCAGAATAGTTGAGATAGATAAATATGATTACTCACCATGTTGCGGTACCCATCCGCAGCTAACCGGTGAAATAGGTCTGGTAAAGGTATTAAAAACAGAAAAAATCCGGGGAAATACCAGGCTATATATTGTTTGTGGATATCGGGCTCTTAATAAATTTACCCAAGACCATTACCTTATTAACAGCCTTATAGATTTAACCTCTGCCAATGAATCCAGGCTTTTGGAAGCCATTAAAAGAACATACCATAACGAAAAGTTAAAGCATAAAGAGATTAACAGTTTAACAGAACAATTGCTTAATTATAAGGCTTTGGAGTTAATCAGGTTGAAAAAAGACAACAGAGTTATCAATTATATTGATGATAATTTAACCGGCAACGATATTAAAAAACTGCTTAGCTTGATTGTTAAACACTCACCAGAGACAATAGTTCTGCTGGCCGGCCTTAAAGATTCTCCTAAACTGGCAGTGTATAATTCATCTGACCCTGATCTGCATATTGGGGATATCTTCAAAAATATTGTAAGCAGGTACGGCGGCAAAGGCGGCGGAAATAAAATCTCAGCCCAGGGCAGCTGCTCTAATGTTAAAGACACTACCAAAATATTTAATGACCTGAGCCAGATCTTTATCAAATAAAAATCAAGTACTGCCAACCTCAATCTACAGTGAATTAGCCACTCCCTCACATACCCCCTGGCTACTCTGCATATTTATAAAAAGGATGTGCAAGTAAGGGGGTTTGATGATGTGGACTGATGTTTTGAAAAACTTTGTACTGACCTACGGGATTCTGGGCTTGATTCTATTTTTGTCTTTTTGCATAGCCCTTCCTGCTGCCTCAGAAATTCAATACAAGCATCGCAACAAAGTTTTTACCCGCTTGGCACAGGCATTAACTACATTGCTGTATACAGCCATTATCACTGCTATAGTCTTAGCTGTCACTTCTCTACTGTAATTATTTCTCCTGAATCAAAGGATTAGCTGATTCTTTCAAGAATACTCATTACCAGAGATGGAGGTATAAACATGAATAATCTTGATCTGAGTCATGTTAAACTATGGCGCAATGAATTTCCAATTCTCAATGAAAAAATATATCTGGCCAACTGTTCGCAAAGCCCTCAGTCTATCAGGGTTCGCAGTGCTATAAACGAGTATTTGGAGAGCTGGCGTTATTCCGGAATGGATTGGGAGGGTTGGCTAAAGAAAACCCAGGAAGCTAAACAGCAGTTTGCCAGCCTGATTAATGCTGAGGTCGATGAAATCTCACTTACGCTTTCAGTTTCTGATGCTACGGCAGCTGTTTTATCAGCTCTTCCGGTTAGCCCCAGAAGAAAAATTATAACGACTATGATCGATTTCCCAACAATCGGACAAGTTCTTTTAGCCCACCCTCAGTTTCAAGCAGTATTTGTTCCCCAGGAGGACTACATTATACCTGCAGACAGGTATGACGATTATCTGGATCAGCAAACCTTACTGCTTTGCACTCCTCATGTCTGTTATCAAAACGGTTATAAGCAAAATATTGAGCTGTTAGCGAAAAAAGCTCATGCCCAGGGAGCCTGGATCTATGTTGATGCCTACCAGTCGCTGGGAACAGAGCCGCTGGATGTCAAAGCGATGGATATAGACATGCTGTCCTCTGGAGCACTTAAATATCTTTTGGGGATACCCGGGATAGCATTTCTATATATAAAAAAGGAGCTGGCCAGGCAGCTTAAGCCTCAAAGAACTGGTTGGTTTGGCCAGCAAAATCCATTTAGTTTTGCAGTCAACAAACTCGACTATGCCTCTGGCACCCGCAGATTTGACACAGGTACACCTCCAATTATAGCCGCCTATGCCGCAGCTGAAGGGTTAAAGATTATTAACAGTATTGGAGTAAAGGCAATAAAAGATCATATCAGCGTAATTAAAAAAACCATTTTGAAAAAATGCCGGGAGTATGATTTGCCTGTTTTCTCTCCAACTGACCCTGATTTGAGCGGAGCAGCAGTCGCTATAATGGCAGATAACGCCCATGATTTAGAGCACAAGCTGGCAGTTAATAATATAATTACTTCGGCAAGAGGCCCGGTAATTAGAATTGCACCCCATTTTTTTACCTTGCCTGAGGATATTGAGCTGACTATACCGTTAATAAAAAAGTATATTTAAGAGGCTGTCGAATTAACAGAAACATCAATTATAGATATCACTATTTGTCCAGGGTTGGCAATAGGTCGACGGTAGGTTGGCAGTTGAAGTTATTGGGGCAATATAGCAATATTGACGTAGGGGCACGGACGACTAATTTAGAAGCGGTTTGTTGAAGATTGACCATGTTTGCTGTCAAGTAAGCAAAAAAATGCTAACTGAAGCTATACAAGTAGTATGCTGAAGTTAGCATTATTTTTGAGTGGCAAGGCGATCTGGTACAAATCGCTACCTTAAAAGATATAACAGAATCTTCAGAGAGCGGGCTTTTTCAGCAGCCCCTTTTAAAGGTGTTACTGGTTTATTTTTAACCCGTAAAGGTCACTGTATTTATTGCTTATATACTTAAAATAGGCTTTAGTATTGAGTTTTTCACCAGTAGATTTTTCTAACAACTGCTGGGGAGTATACTTTAAGCCATAGTCGTGCAGGTTGCGACGGGTCCAGGTTAGCAAACTGCTATAATCGCCTTTAATAAACTCGTTGAGCATATCGGGCTGGTCCTCCAAGGCCTGGTCATACAGCTGAGCTGCAGCGATATTTCCAATTGTATATCCCTGGAACCCACCACCGAAACCACCTGACCAATGAATATCCTGCAGGATTCCCAACTTGGGATTTGGCGGAGTTATACCTAAATATTCCTTGAATTTAGCATTCCAGATCTCTTCCAGATCCTCCACTCTGTACTTGCCCTCGAGTACCCCCTTTTCAATTTCAAACCGCACCATAATATGCAGATTATAAGTTACTTCATCAGCTTCAACTCTGATATAGCTGGGTTTTACGGCATTAACTGCTTTGTACCAATCATCAGCACTGACCCCTTTAGTTTGCTGTGGGAAGAAGGCCCTGATTACTGGATAAATATTATCAGTAAAAAATCGTGAACGGCCTATGATATTTTCCCAGAGTCGAGATTGAGACTCATGCATGCCTGAAGATATGCCTCCCATTAGCGGTGTCCGACGAAAAGCCGTAGGCAGCCCCTGCAGGTATTGACCATGTCCGGCCTCATGCAGGAAACCAAAAAAGCAGGGTCTGAAATCATTTTCTTTGATTCTGGATGTAATCCTGACATCATCAGGCGTAAAATAGATTGAAAATGGGTGTACAGATTTATCACTGCGCCCTTGATCAAGTTTAAAATTTATGGTCCGGACAGCAGCCTGACTCAGCCTCCACTGCAAATCAGGCTCATAGTATTGAAGAAGAACCTGATCCGATACTGCTTCACCACTCAGAGTTATATTCTTCACCAAAGGAACTAAAAATTCCCTGATTTCCTGAAACAGTACATCTAACTCGGTAGTGGCAAAGCCCGGCTCATGCTGGTCAATCAAGGCGGTAAGCGGATGATCGCTATAGCCTAAGGCCTCAGCTGTTTTTCTACCTAAGTCTACACTTTTTTTAAGATCTGGTATGTATAATTGATAATTGTTCTCTTCTCGGGCTTTTAACCACGACATATACACCTGTGAGGCAGTAATTGCCTTTTCTTTGATCAGCTTTTCTGGTAGCCTTGTTGCCTCTTCATATTTTCTCCTGGCAGCTCTAATCATACCTGCTTCGTCCGAGTCAAATTCCAGATGAGCCTCTTCTTTACCTAAATCTTCAAGTATTTTAGCTAATTCAGGTGAGGTCATTCTTTTATGGATTAAACTGCTAATCGTACTCAGATGTTCGCCCCGGGCAACTGCTCCGCTTTTAGGCATTTTGGTCTGCTTATCCCAATACAAAACCATGCCAATTGAACTTAAATCGTCGATCTCAGTCCAATACTCTTTTAGTCTGGCGATGTTTACTGAATTTGCATCCCCCATATTTTACACCTCTCTTAATTTTATCATTGGCAAATTCGCTATCCGCTGCAACATTCCCTTCTTTTCTTTGCTAAACACCCCAAATACCACCAAGAATTCCTGTCAGCAGTAGAGGCCAATAGCCAATTAACAGGGCAAATGGTGAAACGGATACAAAAATAGAGCCAAAAACGGCCATTAACAGCATATAACTGAGACCAGTCAGGCCTCCATTCAACCAACCCTGTTTGCCAATACGTTTGGCTGACCTTCTGCTGGCCATTAATACAAAAACCAGGCTGGTTAGGACGGTGACTATCGGGATAGTTTTTTCTGGAAGGCTGGAGTAGGTTATTAAAAAAGTCAGTAGCAGCAAAACCACCATGGTCATGATCATAGCTCTTACCGAGCTAAACAATATTATTTTCCACTGTGAATTGGGTTTTACATTTGTCTGTTTTAGCTTTCTTTTTAATCTAGATAATTTAGCCATAAGATACCTCCTAATTAATCGTATATTAATTAATATTCGAGGCATTTCATACTATGAAGAGGAGTCCAATGATTTTAGCGCTTTTAGAACACCTTCAGCAATCCAGGTTAGCCCTGGAGTCATATTCATATCAGGTAAAAAAGTATTTTCTTAAAACTTATTCCAGCTCAATTGATTTGACAGGATCTATTTGACGCAGTTCCTCAACTACCTGGCCCAAATCAGTTTGAGCCGGCAGCCTGACAACAAATTCCATTAAGATTAAGCCCTGCTCTATCTTCAATTGCACGGAGTCGATATCTATGCCATGATTGCCTAAAACGGTGCCTGTTCTGCCAATTAAACCAGGCTGATTAATCGCTTCGATAATAATTTTTCTTCTGGAAGTGGTTTTGATGACCCCTTTTTCTCTGAAATACATTGCCACCAGAGCTAAAAACACTAAAACAGTGGTGATAGCCGCTGCTAAGTAAAACCCGGTTCCCACTGCTATGCCTATCCCGGCAACTGTCCAGAGGCTGGCAGCTGTTGTCAAGCCTTTTACAGTCAGGCCTTCACGCATAATAGTGCCCGCACCCAAGAAACCTATTCCGCTCACTATTTGGGCAGCAACCCTGCTGGGATCGGCATTACTAAAGCCCTCGATAGATATAATTGTGATCAGCGCTGACCCAACACAAACCAGAATGTGAGTTCTCAGGCCGGCCGGACGTGCTGTGTGCTCTCTTTCCCAACCAATAATACCTCCCAAAACTACTGCGCTCAATAATCTTAAAACTATGTCCAATGTACTCATTAAAAATCTCTCCATCTTTTTAACCATAAAAGGCTAATATTAATTGCTTATAAGCATTTCCGCAGCATATCTGTATACCTGTTCTGTTATGTATGTACCAGCTTATTATTCACTGGCGCTTTGCTGCAGTCTGACACTATCTTACCAAAAGTAGCGACACTTGTTAGCCAGACATTTTTAGCTTATTATATAATTATACTACTACAACAGATTATATTAGTAAAAACCATAATGGAGAAATGATGTAATGAATGGTAATTTAAATTTTTCGGGGGTCAGGCATTTTTGGCAAATTCACGATATCTTAAGCACCGATAACACCCCCGACAAGTGTGAATGGGATGCCTTGTTTAATACCCCTGGTTATCAAGTGCTTGTCGAGAGTGAGTACAGTGTGGAACTACTAAAGAACTTGTTATTAATAGCCTTAAAACCATCAAGAAAAGCCGATGTAAAGAGGATTAAAAAGCAGTATCAGCTGAACATGATTAAGCATTACCAAAATGTTTCCGCCAACCGTGAAATGCTGATTAAGTATGAAAAGAAGCTCAAAACTGGGAACTATCTGCACGATGCCATTAAGCTGTGCTTGGAATACCTTCCGATTAAAGAGGTTAACGGTACTCCACCAATTTGTTTCTTATACTTTGATAATGATGCCAGAGGATACTCACCGATTGTCATTGATTTGCTAGCCATCAAAAACCTGGGTGACCAATTGTACTACTTTATAGCCCATGAAGCCCACCACTACTATCGCAACAGGGATGCGATTTACGATTATGATAATGTACCTGATGAATATAAAAAACTAGTCAGGGTGTTAAATCAAATACAGATGGAAGGGATTGCAGATTGCATTGACAAACCCCAGCAAATCAAAACCAATAGTGATTCAATAAAAAAATACCTCAACCTGGTTAGAGAGGCACCTGACTATCTGGCCCTGCTTGAGGCCACCGTAATTGATCTATATCGTCAGCTTATCTTACCCGACATTGCAGGTTCGATTTTAAATGACCGGCTCCCCTGGTCAGGACATCCAATTGGCTACTATATGTCACAAGTGATCCTATCGGCAGGTAAAAAGGTGAGTATGGTAAACAGCTGCTATAACTGTTTTGACTTTTTTGAATTGTACAACCAGGCTGCCGATGGTGGCAGCTATCGGTTTAACAAAGAATTTATTGCAGCGCTCAGAAGAATTGAAAAAGATCTGTTCAGCTAGCCGGCCTTTCATTGTTTTTTATATTGGACCTGATACAGGTCTGCTCTGATATTTGCGATTATTGGCAGTTGCTGCCTTATTTTTTCAACCTCTTTCAAATCAATTTCCTGAATTAAAATACCTTCTTTTTCATTCAGCCTGGCGACAATATCCCCCCAGGGATTGACTATCAGAGAGTTTCCATAGGATACATAAGAGCTTTGATTATTTCTGGCCGGAGCACAGCCCAACATAAAGATCTGATTATCTACCGCCCTTGATCTGAATGCCAGCTCCCAGTGGGCGGGCCCAGTTGTCATATTAAAAGCAGCTGGCACAAATACTGCCCTGACCCCCTGATTGGCCATTAACCTAAACCATTCTCCAAAGCGGATGTCAAAGCAGATAGCCACCCCGATTTTGCCGTATTCGGTTGCTACAACTGTCAGGTCATTACCTGCACTAAAGGTATCTGATTCCTTGAATCTAATTTTATCTTGCACCTCAATATCAAATAAGTGTACCTTGCGGTGGCTGCCAATCAGCTCACCTGCTCGATTAAAAATAAAGCAGGTGTTAAATAATTTATCCTGATATTTCTCCGATATTGACCCGCCAATTAAATATATACTGTGTTTTTTTGCCATAGCTGATAAAAAGTTAAAGGTCAGACCCCCACGCTCCTCAGCATTGGCCACAAAACTGTCATTGGCGTACAAACCATTGAAAATTTCAGGTAAGCAGATGATATCTGCGCGGTGTCTGGCAGCTTTTTCGATTAGCTTTGCGGCTTTTATAATGTTTTGATCTTTATCCTTAACGACGGCCATCTGGCATAAGGCAATCTTAGTTTTCATATTAAAAATTATCCTTTGACTATCAGATTATTCAAGACTTAAATATTTTCTGATCATTTTAGAGTTCCTTAAGGCGTAGGCCAACGGCAAACCTCCAGCTATTCCGACCACAGCCTGAATAATATTACCGGGTAGTGACTGCACCGGTCCTACCCAGGTGCCATAAATTAGATACTCGGAAATAAAATAGCCGCCTACCATAACTACTGAGGCAAGTAGAACTCCAATAATATTCAGTATCAGACTCTGGCCCTGTTTACCATTATACCAGGCCCAGGCTCCAATAATAAATCCCATTGCCGCCCTGATTATTAGCGTAAATGGCGCCCAGGCAAAATATTCGGAGACCAGGTCAAAGATAAACATGCCCATACCACCGACAATAGCACCTCGGCGCTTACCCAGTAAAATAGCTACTGCTATCAGTGGAATATTTCCAAAATGGGCATACCCGCCAGGGGTACCGGTTACATTAAAGCCAATGCGGGTTGAGATAGCCACAATTGCAATTAAAACACCTAGAATTGTCATTTCTCTGATTTTGTTTGATTCACTGCTAACCATCTTGTTTTCCTCTCTTTCAAGGTCTCTGTTTAAACCCCTTAATTAATATATTCTTTCTATTACTAAGGGTACAATTGTAATATAACATTGACACAATGTGAATTCAATATTAGAATTGTATGCAGAACAATAAAAGAAAAGGTGATAATGTGATTGACGAATATGGCAATGAAATTACTTGGTACCCCAGTATTTCGCATAACACTAAATCAATTGCCAAAGAGATTGCTCAAAGACTAGAAAATGACATTCTAAATGGCACCTTAAAATCCGGATTTAAACTGCCTCCCCAGCGGGTTTTAGCCAATTTTTTGAAGATTAATCATAGTACTATTACCAGAGCATACAAGATTTGTGAAGCGAAAGGATTGATCAAGGGAAGTATCGGTAAAGGTACCTTTGTCAGTGCCGATGCCGGCATACCTCAAAACCTGTTACATCCGGATAACAGTCAGGTAATTGACATGGGCATGGTTCTGCCTTTATATGAGGTCAATCCCCTAATAGAGCACTGCTTAAAACAGGTTCATAACAATATGGACTATGATAACATTTTAACCTATGTGCCTCCGGAAGGAACAGCTAAACACAGGTATATAGCTGCTAAGTGGCTGGAAAGATTTGAGATTAAGGCTAAACCCGAGAGGATAATTATTACAGCCGGAACCCAAAATGCCCTGTCGGTGATCTTAACATCTTTATTCAAAAAAGGAGACCGCATTGTTGTTGATAAATATACTTATACCGGGTTTAAATCTCTTTCAAACCTGCTGGGGATAATCCTGAGGCCGGTCGATTTTGATAAAGACGGAATTGATATTGATGAGCTGGAAGAGATCTGCAGTAATGAAAATATCGCCGGCATTTACTTGATGCCGGATTGTCATAACCCGACCTCTTTGTCTCTTTCTGATAAGCAAAGAATGCGCATTGCCCAGATTGCCAAAGCTTACGATTTATTGCTGATTGAAGACAGCTACTATGCTTTTACTGCCCAGGTAAAGCATAAGCCGATAAGCTATTATATACCGGAAAGAAGTTTTTATATTGCTGGATTCTCCAAATCTATTAACCCCAGTTTCAGGATTTCATATCTGGCAGCTCCCGGAAGATATGTCCGAAAGCTAATCTTGGGAATGAATAATTTGACCTGGATGGCTTCACCTATTAATGCAGAGATTATCTCTCAGATGATTCGTTTTAATTACTACGATACTATAATTGCTGAAAAACTATTGAGAATAAAGAGCAGGAATACGCTCGTTAATACTGTTTTAAGTGAATACAACCTGCAGCCTAATGATCATTCTTTTTTTAGATACCTGCAACTGCCCAACAATTTCACTGGCAAAGAGTTTGAAATGGAGTGTATTAAAAAAGGAGTTCAGGTGTTTAGTTTGGAGCGCTTCTCAGTAAACACCCGCCAGGTGGAAAATGGCGTACGGCTGTCTGTCAGCGCTCCTAAAACTATTCAGGAACTGGAAGCTGGTTTGCTGATTATTAAGTCCATTTTAGATTCAGCTAAAACTGAGCCCCCTTTGATCCTGTAAATATTATCATTTCATCTCATAAACTTCACAGGCAACATTGGCAATTTTCGAAGCATATTGGGCAATTGAATTCTGCAGTATCTCCCAGTTATACTCTTGAACAGGAAATTTACTGACATCTGTATTAACAGACTTTTCAACCGGTAAGGCTATACCGGTATTCCATTCTTTATTAAAAGGTATTAGTTTTAGTTGAATGGTATCAAGGGCATTGGCAATAGTATCATTTACCATAGCTTTGTAACAGGGGAGAACTCCCAGGCCTCCTCCACCATGCGATATAATGCCAGCTAATATTCCATCAACCTCTGATTGATAACTATTGTCTTTGGCCCAGTGTAAAAATGTAATCTGCTCCATTTTCTCCAGTAAAGCAGCCAGTTTTGCTGGAATCGGCGCATAATGTGGTGAAACAATAACAATAATATCACTGGTTATCAGCTGCTCATAAACATCATTAAAATCATCATTTGCGATACATCGCCGTGTATGGTAGCATTCCCCACATCCGATACAGGGGGCAATAGTGTATTTTTTCAATTCAATAATGCCCTGTTCTACGAGCTTGATTCTCCTACTCATTTCTTGTAAGACTATTTCACAAACCCGATACGAAGTACTCTCTGCCCCCTGCTTGTTGACCATATTCGAAGCTGACAAACATAGTATTTTCATTTAATCCCCTCTTTTTAACTATATTTCTTACTAACCCAATTATATTATATTTGCCCAGCAGAACAAACTTATTTTGCATTAAAAAAACACCCCTTTATTATCTGACGATCATATTATATTAATAAGACAAGCAATATGCTTGTTTAATATGATTGTATATTTATAAACTGACGATTTGCCTCACCAAATCGTTTAACTACAGAACACGTAGCTTTAATCAGCAACAAACGAAGGAGAAATTTTAAATGGCGATTGGTATATCAGAATTATTAAACACAGTATATTATGGACCAAACTCTGCTATTTATCCTAAAGCAGGAAAGGTAGGACCTCAAGCAAAGGTATCAATTTTATGGGAAGAAAATGGCTGGTATTATATCGAGTACGAATCCGGGCGCTACAAAAAAAGAGGCTACCTGCCAGCCCACAGAATAAATTATATTATTGGCAAAGTTATTGTATTTCCACTGAAAGCTAAACCAAGGATAACAAAAACCTCAGCGACAACATATTTTGGGCCAATACCCAGTATATATGCCAAAGCCGGGTCGGTTATCAGGTATGAACCGGTTATTGTTTTTAATGTTGGCCTTGGCGGATATTTGCTTGCTGAATACAATATCAGCAATGATCAGAAAAAAAGAGCCTTTATTTCCAGTGAGGCCATCTATGATGAGCTCTATAGCAGCCTGGTAGCAGTAGTTGGTACCCGTTTGGCAGATTTTAATGATGAAACTGCTTATGGTTCAGGGAGTTTATATCAAAAAGAAGATTTAAGAGGCCATTGTACCTGGTACTGCTGGGGTCGGGCCAAAGAAAAATGTCAGCAGATGTTAACTTTCTCGTACCCTAATCATGTTCAACATTGGCTGAAAAACTGCACTGGTGGGTATCAGAAGCTTGAAACAGATTCAGTAAAGCCGATGAAAAATGCTATTGCCTGTTATAAAGGAGGCTATGCTGGTCACCTGGCTTTTATTGAAGATGTAGAGAATGACTTCGTATATTTCACTGATGCCAATGCAAACGGCAACAATATTGTAGATAAAACCGACGGTATTCTCCAAATAAAAACTGAATCGGAGTTTAGGAAACATTTAAACAAAACCTTGCAGGGCTATATCGTTTTATAAAAATAAGTGATTCAAACTATTAAGCCTGACTCACCTTTAATTCTTTAATAAAGCAAAATTATGAATTTAGCTATGCCCTCAACTAAGTGACATTAAAATGATAAGCAAAGGTTGGGCAGTTGTTAGCACTTCAGCTGAAATAAATCACAAACAGCAGTTTCAGTTATCAGCTATTCTGTTAACGACTGAACCAGCGCTTGCCACAGCGTTATCCCACCTATTTACCAGAAATACTGCTGTTTTGCTTTGCTCGATACCTTCTGACCTTGACGATATTAGCACATGAAGAATGGCAAAATTTCTTTGTTCTGCTTTTACTTCTATCATAAAAAACAATCCCACACTCCGGATTGTCGCAAATCCGTATTCTGCTGGCATCATATTCTATTAATAACTTGGTAAAAGACAGTATGATGCTGTTTATTACCCAGTTCCAATCACTTTTTACCGCTGATTCTGCCAGATAATACTTGCCATTATAGTGCTTTAAATTGAACTTTACCAGTGATTTAGTTAAATGCCGGTTAATTTTTTGCATATCCTCGTCTTGAAGCCGACTATTGTTGGAGAGATCGCCAATTAAAGAATAGAGCCACTCTCTCAACTCGATAAGCTCACTCGAGCGCGCCTCCGTCAAATCAAATGCAGCAGGAATATTCCACAGCTTGAACATCATAGCAAGCCAGTTTTCATCTCTAAGCGGCTCAAACATATCTTCATGGGTGTTATACCATTGGCTATTGATAAAATCTATTGCAAGCAAATTCAACATTCTCACCCTTACATGTATTACATTATATAGCCCAACATTTACCTATTATATTGTGCTAAACACGGGTTGTCAATTATGCCTGCCACCTAGCATTGAAAATTAAGCCATATGCTAAAGCAATCGTTCCCTTATTAACATGCAGAATAAAACCAGGGCTCATAACAAGCCCTGGCACATAGTTATTTATATATAAAAGCCTGAGGTAGCTTTATTGGTGGATGACAGTTGCTCTCTGGATGTAATGTTACGATAGTTTGGTCGTGTTCTCGCAGGTAGTTAAGCAGTTCAGTTGATATCTCTCGCTGTCCAAATCTTTCAGTAACTATGATACTGATAGGGAACTCTTCTACACCGGTCACACCCTCAAAAACACTGCCACCATATAGCTCCACCAGTTCTTCTGCATCAATGCTTCCTGCTATAACTCCAACAATATTCTTTTTGTCCCATTTTCTCAATTGTTTTCCCATAGCTATCGACTTCAGTTTATCAGCTGATACCTTTCCTTCAATAACAGCAATTACAGGCTCTGTCCCATTGACTTCATCAAGGTTAAAGGTAAGCCTGCCGGTAACTTTCTGCCCAGCACCAAAAACTCCTGATAAAATATCAGCATTAGTAGTGATTTCAACCCCGTATCGTGGATATACTTTTGTTATACGGCCCTGAATCCCAGATATTAGTTCTGTTGGGCGATAATGGGGTTTTATTGTGATTATGCCTTCTGCCAAATCTATTCTCTCAATAGTACCAGGCATAGGGGCAGTAACAAATTCGATGTCACCAGCTAAAGTCTGCTTGCGTACTACATTTTCACCTTCTTTAACTATAACTACATTTTTAAAAGCTCTAGGACTCATTCCCAGTGACTTTGCAGCATGAATCACAACAGGCTTATCATTTTTATTAACCAGCTGGCGCAATAAAATATAGCCGTTACTGTACGATACATGCTCAATCCACCCTTTAAATGGGGCTTCAACAGTTTCATCCTGATAACTGGCCAAAGTAGCTCCGGCTTTTACAAATTGACCTTTAGCGCATGATAACGAGGCAGAAAACTTATTGATGCTGATGTTAAGCATATTGGTTACATTTAAATATGCTGGCATACCTGGAATTAACTCAGAGCGCGCTACTAAAGTTTTAGGCTCCACTTTGTCTCCATATTCTACAAAAACCTTTCCCGGATAAGGTAATTTGACAACATGTGTAACACTCTTATAGATTTTTAATCTATTCGACATTGCGTTCACCCCTATCTAAATTACTGTAGTTTTCACCATACCATTGAACTATATCACTGTAACTGAAATCCTGACTCAATGGACGTCTGCCATCTATCAGAATTCCCATATGCTTATAGGCAATAATGCTGCTGACTTTACTGCCTGGGCCATTGCCAAAATCGACACCGGCAACGGGGTTGATGTCAACCTCAATCCTGTCATTACCTTTATCATTAATGAAGAGAAGGTTGCCTTGTTTTAAATTGATAGTTTCTTTGGTTCCATCACTATGCTTTAGAGTAATCACACCCAGAGATCGGGCTTTTTTAGATGATGAAAGAGGAGCAATTATTGTCGCCAGTTGTATTACTGATTCACTGATCTGACTAATAGAACTTTCGATGTTTTCCGATTCCAGGGCAGCCAATTGGCTTATAATATCTTTTCTGTCCAAATAGATATTTGTGATTCCAGAAGGTTGCAAGGCATCATTGGCAATGTGTACAATAGTCTCTGGTGATAAATAAGGGAAAATTCCTCCGGTTAAAATAACATCGTCTAACAGTTGCCATTCAGCCAAGGTACCACTAGAGGGGGAGACTTGATCAAAGGTTTCAGTAATATGACGGGTTACACTGACGCCGTGCAGTTTGCCTGCAATATCCTGATGTTCATTAAATGAGATACGTAAGGCCTCTGCTGCTAAGGCTTTAGATAATTTGAGATCAGCCTGGCCATGAGTTAATGGAAAGATCATTCTGTTAAAGCAAGCGTTAAAAACCGATTTAGAGGTGCAATCTTTTATCCAGCGGCAGATATTATCCATTCCTGCAGTCTTCAATAATCGAGCAGCACCTAAGCTTAGCCCTGCTGAAGCATTGATAGCGCTGAATACTTTTCGTTCTCTTACATAACCCATATTACCAGTGATGGTTTTGTTACCGGTAGGCTGCTTGTATTCTTTCCTGACATATTCAATACTGGAATAGCTATCTGTTGACAGTCCGCCAATATCAAACAGAATGGCATTATTAGATTTGGTTTTTGCCCATATGTTAACAAAGTTGCGCAGTCCAACTGCTGTCGGCTTCAGGCTAAAACCATAATCACTTAATGCCTCTAAACTCGTAATATTCTGCACCACATTTTTCATGTATAAATCTTGAATCTCTAAATTGACATTATCGATCTGCTCCACTTCCAGATTAGGCCGAATATTCTTGGCAATTCGCAAGTCAATGTCATTCTGCAGAAAGGCTTTTATTCCTTCCCGCACATCCTGATTTCCTGCGAAAATTACTGGTGCCAGCTCATCTTTCCAACGTGATTTAACCTGAGCAGCACTGATTGTTTCTGCCAGATCAATAACCTGCTCTTTATTGCCGCCATCGGTACCACCAGCCAATAAAATTATATCTGGCCGTGAACCCTGCAACTGTTTTAGCCGCTCCGGCTGTTTTAAAACATTACCACCGCTGACAACCTTAGTAACAATAGCTCCTGATCCGAGGGCAGCTCTTTTGGCAGTTTCAGCCGTCATAGTTTTGACCACGCCTAAGACAACCATCTGCAAGCCGCCTCCTGCTGAACTGCAGATCTCTATTTTGTCAGCAATACTGTTTAAATCATCCTGTTTAATATCCACTTTAAGCTCTTTTATGGCTTCCTTAATACCAACCATCACGTCGTTGTCCGGGTATTCTACAGTTGTTGGCACTCTACTCGTACTCACTATTGTCCATTGCTCCTGATTCTGAGTCAAAAGTAAAGCTTTAGTCTGGATGCTGCCAATATCCAATAACAATATAGTATCCATACTTTCCCCTCCTGCATTAATTTATAGTTCATTTAATACTGTGTTTGCATTTCAAAAACAGTTGCTGGCTATTAAACAGAGCGCTTTCGGCTGGGCACCTCCTCTCATTCTGTAATCCTCTATTTCATTTAGACGGTTACATCTTAGGATTAGTATAGCAAATCTATTTCATTAATGCAATAAGAATAATTAAAATATTTACCTTATTCAAAATATTATTACAGAATTAAGCACTGATGATAATCGTTGAACAAAAAAGTGTTAATCGACCTGTAAACCTCACTGAATACCAAAATAATTGCACATAGTATACAAAATAATATAATTACTGTTTGAAACAAGCAGGAACACAGTACCTGACGTCGAAAGTATATGCTCGTAGATTTAGTACGTAAGTCGAAATATATATTATTAGGAGGAAAATGATGAATTTAGGTAAGTTCCCACGTCGTCGTTATACACATGCTTTTACACCGATTCACAAACTACCTCAGTTTTCAGCTGTACTCGGTGGACCAACGATATATGCTAAACGTGACGATTTGTTAGGCCTGACTTCTGGTGGCAATAAGACACGTAAGCTCGAGTTTTTGATGGCTGATGCCCTTGCTCAAGGTGTAGATACGATAATCACCTGTGGAGCCGTTCAATCTAATCACGCCCGTCTAACTCTTGCTGCTGCTGTAAAAGAAGGACTTAAGTGCCGCTTAGTTTTAGAAGAGCGGGTCCCTGGCAGCTACAAACCAGAAGCCAGTGGCAATAACTTTTTATTTCAGATGCTTGGGGTTGAAGCCATATCTGTTGTTCCTGGTGGAGCAGATATGATGCAGGCCATGCAAAAAGTAGCAGATGAAGTAACTGGCTTAGGGCGTAAGGCTTATATCGTTCCTGGTGGTGGTTCCAATCCTATTGGAGCTACAGGTTATGTGCAATGTGCTCAGGAATTACAGCAACAGATGTTTGACGAAGGTCTTGATTTCGATTATGTTGTTGTTCCGAGTGGCAGTGGTGGGACCCATGCCGGATTTCTTGTTGGAATACATGGTAATAACATGAATATTCCTGTCCTCGGTATGAGCGTTAGTCGCAAGCAGGACGTTCAAACAGAAAAGCTCTACAAACTGGTTAAAGGCACAGCAGAACATGTTGGTTGTCCTGTGCCACCTCGAGAGAGCATTATCGTCTACGATGAATATGTTGGAGCTGGTTACTCATACTCTACTCCAGAGATGATTGAAGCTATTCAGCTTCTCGCTCAAACTGAAGCTATACTTCTTGATCCTGTATATACAGGTAAGCAGATGGCTGGATTAATTGACCTCGTGCGTAAAGGATTCTTTAAGCCTACTGATAAGGTACTATTCCTGCATACAGGCGGTTCGCCATCGCTTTATCACTACGCTGATGCTGTACTCCCTAAATAGGCAACATAATAATATAATACAGAGGCTGTCGTTTTGCGAAAGCCTCTTTTTATTTTGGTTATTATCTGGTCTACTCTAGTTTTTAGATCCTTAAAGCATTATATCAAACACACTTACTGGGAATACAAAAACAATAATCACCCATTAGCGCTAACTCTTATATCTAATCGTTGAATACTCTGATAAATACCATAACAATGCTTCATTCACTGAATGGTACCCCTGCATTCTTTTATAAATGAATTAATTCTTGTTAAATTATGTCTACTGGCACTCTCTAATTGACTTTGTGTTTTAGCAATTGCAGGATATAATTTAATTAAAGCATTATTATTTATAAAAATTAAATTCAAGGAGGAATAAAATGAAATTAGTAGCTGATTTACATTGTCATACAGTAGCCAGCGGGCATGCCTACAGCACAGTAAAAGAAATGGTTCAAAGCGCTGCCGATCAGGGCCTGGAGTTAATCGCCATTACAGATCATGGTCCCAAAATGCCCGGAGGACCGCACATTTATTATTTCGGTAATATCAAGGTTATTCCCAGAGAACTGTTTGGAGTAGAAATACTACGAGGGATTGAGGCAAATATTATTGACCATGAAGGCAATATTGATCTGCCAGAACGCTATTTAGAGCAGCTGGATATTGTTTTAGCCGGATTCCATACCTTTTGTTATCCAGGAGGAAATACTGAGGATAATACTAAAGCAATGATAAATGCGATGAAACATCCGTATGTCGATATCATAGTTCACCCCGGAAATCCAGACTACCCGATTAATATTGAAAAGGTAGTTCAGTCAGCCAAAGACTTAAATGTTTTTATCGAAATAAACAACAGCTCTTTTTCAGTTTCACGCCGGGGAAGTGAAGCTAACTGCCGGCAAATTGCTAAAATGGTTAAGAAACACAATGGCATGGTTTCAGTTGGCAGCGATGCCCACTTTTATTTAGATGTTGGTAATTTTAACAAAGCTTTAGAAGTGTTGTCCGAAGCCGGCTTAACGGAAGCCAATGTCCTTAATACCTCTGTTCCGGCGATTAAATCATATTTGGCCAGAAAAGGAAAAGGGGTAGTTCCTGGGCCTAAGCAATTTCCAGTGGTGTAATCTGCAGCCCTGATCTGATATTTAATATTAAAAAGGAGATTAAAAATGATAGTTAATAAATACACTGTAAAAAATACTTATCTGGGCCGCTTTGATTATGGAGCTGATTTGCATCTGTCTATTGAGCAGTTTATCATCAGCAATAATATTAAAATGGGAACTATTCAGCTGATTGGTGCCGTTCAAAAGGCCAATTTAGGCTATTATAATCCCCAAACTACCCAATACGAGTCAATAGCTATTGACAAACAGCTGGAAATAGCCAGCGGCATCGGCAATATTTCTATGAGAGACGGCCAACCGATGGCTCATGTTCATTTAACTGTGTCTGATAATACCGGCCGCTGTTATGCCGGACATTTGCTTGAGGGAAATATTATTTTTGTCAGCGAGTTTATCATTACAGAACTGGATGGCCCGATAATGGAGCGAAAAGCAGATAGTTCTACCGGTGTAACACTTTGGTCGGATTAGTGCTGGAGATTCGCTAGGTTTGCCTCATTGATTTATATACATACGCTCATTTAGCTTATACTGAATATATTTATAGGATACGATATAAATGCCTACAAAAAAATTGTTAATTGTCTTGATAGTAATCACTTTTCTAGTTACCGGGTGCACGAAAGAGACTACTTATAGTCCTCATCAAGAAACCCCAAGCATTGCCCCCAAGTCTAAAGATACTGAAGAAGCTTCTTATACTTCTCAGACAGTAACCGATCTAAGTATCTATAAAGAGTTGTTAAGGTATAATCTCAGCTATGATTGGATCGATAATGAAAATATAATTATTTTCGCTACCATGAAGTATAATTTAGCTGTCAATCATCAGCCTGATGATCCACTTATAATTTATCTTTATAGTTTAAATACCAAGAAAGAACAACTTATATATAAAGGTCGCTTCAGTACTTTTATACAGGAAATTGCCTGGAGAGATGAGCATAAGTTTTATGACTTCAATTCTGATGAAGCTCAAAAAATATTACAATCACATGGTCTAAGCATTACAGGATTCAGAAATTACTATGAAAGCCCCAGATACCCTATCTCTGTTAACGGATTATTAGCTGGAGCAAATAGTAATGAAGATATGGTTACTTACAATATCCAAAACAAAACAACAACTGTAGTTAAACCTGTCACAGATAAACTAATTAAACCAGGCCAATCTTACTCTGGTGATCAAAGTAAACTGATTCCAGAGAGTATATATCAGTATATTAAATGGTCTAAAGATGGTATGGCTTTTGCTTTCTTTGAAATTTTTTATAGTAGTGATGATCGAGGCCTACATGTTGCTGATTTAGAAGATAACAAAGTGCAGAGCATTGACTTTGGAAATGTCTCAACCATGGCTTTTACAAAAGATAATCAGTATTTAATAGCATTATGCGATGGAGTTTTTGATAACAGAGATAAGGAAATTCGAGTTTATAACCTCAATGATAATAGCTATGAGCATTTTCTTTTTACAGATACTATAGCAGGGTTTAATGTTGAAACATTTGATTTACTGGATGTCTGTGAACCCTACATAGCCTTAAGGTGTAGTGTTCAAGATAAACATCGAGGATCCCCAGTCCTTTTGTTCAATTACCAAACCGGTCAGCAAAAGTGGGTAACTTCTCCTATTTACTTGCCTTATTTTGCAAAATTCTCGCCAAAAGGCAATAAACTTTTGGTGTATGGCAGACATTATTATACGGAAACTAAACTGGATTCAAAGTTTATGGTTATCGACATTAATTAAAGCAGTATAAAAAAGGCAGTTTTTATTACCACTGCCTAACAATACTAATTGACTTTTATCAGCTGGAAAATTACTCTTCTTCTATACCTATTATCTTCATAAGATACAAGGCATTTCTTGTAGATGATATGCCTGATTTCAGCTTGTAGTCAAAGCATATTTCATTATCATCATAGTGCTCTTGAAAATGGTAGTTTTTAATAATATCTTCTTCTAATAAACCCAGTTCAAGATCATGGGTTGATACCAAACCAACTGCACCGTTCTCATGCAGTTTTTTGATAACCCTTTTAGCTCCGATATGGCGATCATAAGAATTTGTTCCTTTAAATATTTCATCGAGCAAAAAGAAAACCTGAGGGTCTGCTGCTGTTGCCTCAACAATCTGTTTTATCTTTAGCAGCTCAGCATAAAACGATGACAGGCCTTTGTTGAGGTTATCACTGATTCTCATACAGGTTTGAATATTAAAAATTGAACACTTCAGATAGTCTGCACAAACGGGAGCTCCAATATAGGCAAGCACCAGGTTAATACCAATTGTTCTTAAATAAGTGCTCTTTCCGGACATATTCGAACCAGTAATTAATAGAATTCTAACGGCATCACTGATATGTGCATCATTGCAAACCCTGCTCTTTAATAATGGATGCCCAATATCCTCAGCTATAATTGTCGAAGGCTTCTCGGTAATCTCTGGCTTTGCCCAGGCAGGATAGTTATACTCTATATTGGCCAAGCTGGCTAATGCTTCAATCTCGCCTACTGCCTGCAGCCATTTCTTAAGCATGGTTCCAGATTGGTTTTTCCATTTTTCCAGAGCAATCAAGCACTGGTAATCCCAAAGCAAAACCACATTAACTACAATAAACAGTTGATTATTTCTGTTCTCAATTCTATTAACCAGTCTCTCTAATCTTTTAAGCTGCTCTATTGCTGAGAGTCCTTTAACTTTTAAACCATCACTCAGCTCTCTCAGATACTCTGACTTAAAGCTGCTTTTTTCGAATTGCCTTAGTATTTTTTGGTAGGCCTTAATACAGTTTTTGTATTTATACAAAGCAGTGAACTCACTGTTATGGTTCTTTATGTTGAGCATTAGCAATAGAAATTGAACTGTTAACAGCCCTACTGGAATACTTGCTGCTAATAATCCAACACCAGCTAACAGCAGAGTACCCGCTGTAATTACAGGTAATAAACGGGAGCCTGCTATAAACCAAGTATTTGAGTAATTTAAGTTTTTATTTTGAGCCCAACCAGTGAGATGCTGGATATTTACATTCTCTTTAATTACTTTGCCCTCTGCCTGAAGTTTAGTTCTCCACCATCTCTTTTTTGCCAATTCACTAATAGCATTTTGCTTTTTTGTTATCGCTGTCTTATTTAAATCGGGTTTAGTAAACATTTCCGCTAACCTGGCTCTACCGATAGAGGTGTTTGCAGTATTGATCAATTGAAATAAAGAGCCTTGTCCAAAGAGGTCCAGATCATATGAATAGCTATGGCTCTCATCAATAAATTCCTCTCCTTTATCCTTAAACTCTGTCCACTTATCATTTAAGCGCATAACAGACTCTATGTTGATCTGTTTCAGAATCACCTCATAACCTAACTTTGCTTTAAGCTTTCGATGCCTGATAACTAAAAAAGCAAACACTACCAGAAAAGGAAGTGCTAAAGCATAGGTGTAAGATAGTTTATCTAGCTCAGCAAAAACTATTGTACCCAGCATGGCAAGAATCACAAAAAACCTAAACCTGCTTATGCTGTTTAACCTCTTTGAAAGCTGTTTAATTGATTTATCGTAATGCTTAATTCTCTTCTGATAAACTTCTATAGGCATTTATTCTTGCTCCTTAGTTTCAATAGTGATAGTTTAGCACTTAATGAGGATATTTAATAGTTTAATGTAATTAAATTGAAAAGCTGAAAGCTAAGCATTAGAACAGTTCGCATTATCAACATAGATAACTAAACAGATAAGTTCTAACCAACTGAAACTATATCATGTTACAATTTATTAAGCATTAAAATTGACAAAGGAGTTGTTATATTGCCAGATAAAAATAAAATTATATCTCAAGTTTTAGTAATTGCCAATAAAACTGGACTTACTGATATTACACCTAACATACTAAGTGAAAGTGGAAATCTTATTATTCACCTGTCACCTCATTCAGTTGTTGCCAGGGTTGCAACCTATGTTTCTAAAGAGAACCCCAAAAAGTCATCCATGTTGCTTGCTCGTGAGTTACGTGTAGCAGAGCATCTTAAAAATTGGGGTGTTCCGGTAGTATCCCCCATTAATTTTGCAAGTGCAGGTCCATATGACTTGGGTGGGATATGGATGACATTTTGGAACTACATAACGCCAACGAAGTTAAATCTTTCAGCTAGTGAAGCCATCCGACTACTTAGCAATCTAACTATTGCAATGAAAGATTTTTCAGATAAGCTTCCTGTACTTGGGGTTTGGGAAAGAGTAAAAATGTCAGCAGAAAGATTAAATAAAGATTCTGACCTTAACATAAAACCATTAGTTGACCTGTTTTATAGAACAGATCATCAAATGAGAATTATTGAGCCTACCCATTTATGGCCTGCCCATGGTGATGCTCACTCCAGAAACCTGGTACCAAGCACGGAAGGCTGGCTGTGGACAGATTTTGAGGATGCCTCACTTATGCCAAAATATTGGGATGTTGCTTCATTCGTTGCCAACTTGGTATTGTTTAAAGGGTTTAAGCACCCGGTCTTCGACTATTTACTTAATCAAACCAGCATCATAAATGATTTAAAATCTTTTGAGTTTGCACTGACTGCACGTTTATTGATGTCTGTGCTGGGAAACGTAGACCTGGCTCAACAGGGGTTTGGAGATTTGAAGTTTGCTATGCAGCAGCTTAAGCTGGTTAACAATTTCTTTCCACTTACGCTCTAACAATTAATTACTCAACTTTCACGTTTCGTTATCGAAAGTTTTCAACGTTGCGCTACGCTCTACTAAGGTAATCCTGTGCAGGTGTAAAGTTAAGCTAAAGTAATTATAGCTCAAACACATTTTTAAAAAGACACATCTAAGTACCTGTACTTAAACGTATCTTTTTAGTTAATGCTGGCTTATATAAAACTTAGTAAAACTTAACCTTTAACTTATCAATCATAACTGTTTACGCTGCAAGTTTACAAATTCCTGATCAATCCACAGTGCTGCTTCCTCTGTTTCAAACTCGAGGATACAGTAATTAGGGTCATCAATACCTCCTGGATAGTGTTCTATAAACCAATCAAACCACATTTCAGCTTTAATCGCATAGTCATTATGAATGGACACCTTGCCAACCAAGGTTACCCCATTTCCCTCATTGAAAAAACAAGCACTTGCTTTGGGATTTGCTTTAAAATGTTTAATCTTTGCCGAAGACAATCCGGTTGAGACCCAAAATTTCCTTATTCCATCTGATTTTGTCTTTGAAAGCACACGGACTATAGGGTATCCCTTTTCATTGATCGATGCGAGGGTGATTTCACTGCTTTTTGTCAGTAAGTCTTCAGCTTTAGTGATAATTTGCATATCTCCTTACCTCCTTTTCATTAAGCATATCACCCTGAACAGGACAGCTATATGTCCTGTTTTTGATAGCTTGCCATAATTTTTTCTGCTATCTGACAAATTTCTTCAGCCATATCTACTGGATACAACACTCTAACCTTGTGACCAAAGCCAAGTAGCCAGTTCATTGTATATTCTCTATTGGTATAGCCAATTTCAAGACGCAGCATGCCGTTATCTTCTGTAGTAAAACATTTTGTTCCATAGACTTCTATTAGTTGATATTTTGTTGATGGGTGAAACAGGGCAACAAGCCTCAGATGGTCTGTGAACCGGGCATTGAAATCTCTTTTTTCAGGAGGTATATCGCGAAGTGTAAAGCTTTCAGCACATTGCTTAAGATCCCACAAGCGTGCCAGCTTAAACATCCGCCAGTCCTGTCGTTTAAGGCAAAAGCCAAATACATACCAGGCCATCCATTGAAAAGTAATCAAGTGTGGCTCTATCCGACGACGGCTCTCACCTTTTTGGTAGTAATAGTCAAACTCAATCACTCTGCTTTCACGAATTGCTTGCTTAATTGCTTCAATTTTTCTGGTCAGGCTACCTCTGTAATGGGAGGCAAGATCTATTACAATGCTTTCTGGTAATGATATTACACTGTCCGTATTTACTGAGAGCTTGTCCAGCACTCGTTCAATCTGTGTTTTTTCTGATACAGTGCTAAGCCCCCTGAGAGCTGTAATCATACTTGCAAGTTCATTGGTGGTGAGCACACTTTTGTCTAACTTAAATCCTTCGGCTATAGATATACCGCCGTTCCATCCCTGTTGAGTTATTACTGGTATACCAGCCTGACACAAAGAGTTAATATCTCGGCTTATCGTGCGGCGACTAACCTCGAACTTTTGGGCAAGCCTCGGTGCGGTAATACGTTCATTTTGGAGTAGCGCTGTTAAAATACCAAGCAGACGATCAATCTTCACCTGTTACCCTCCTGGTTTTGGATTATCATGAGCACCTGAAGCACTCTCTAGCTTCAATTATACTATAAGAACATGACAGTAAGCTGTCATGTTCTTATTTGATAAAGTTTATATTCCTAATTGTAATCCATAAGATAAAGCACCAAGAAGCTCAGGTTAGCCATCTATTCATATTTAA
>JANQLZ010000135.1 GCA_028280325.1 Bacillota bacterium | reverse complement strand
TGCTGATAAATCGGGGTGCTGCTTCGGGGGTCAATTGTTATCATGGCTTCACCTCCTGGATTGTGCTATTCACTTTATACGGCTGGCTGTGCTTGGTGTACTAATAATAGTAGTACAGTTGGTGCAATGTTAATATTAATCACTTTTTTTGTCAAGGGAAAGACTTTAATAGCCTGTTGCGGCTGTTGCCTCAATACTGTAGCCTTGTCATTTGGGGTGGGCTGATGTATAATAAGGTGACTGCCCAGTCTATTGGAAAGGAAATGGATATGCCAAGCTCAACTTTTTTTAATTTGCCTCATGAAAAGCGGGAAAGAATCCTGAGCAGGTGCTTTGCTGAGTTTACCAGGCACAGCTATCAGGGTGCTTCAGTCAGCAAGGTAGTCGATGAATTGGGCATCTCTAAAGGAAGCATGTACAAGTACTTTGTCAATAAGCAGGACCTGTATCTGTACCTGGTACAGCAGGCTGCCGCTGTTAAACTGAATTATCTGGCTGCCAGTTTGCAAACCGATTCGGACAGTTTTTTTGACAGCATCTGGTCAGTAGTTAAAACAGGGGTGGAGTTCGATATCAACTACCCCCAGTACAGTTTATTTCTGGGGCGGGTCTGCACTGATGAAGATGCTCTGGCAGATAACCCAGTTAGCCGTCAGTTAATTAGCAGATCGTATAGTTTTATCAGGGATTTAGTTTTATCGTCTCAAAGGCGGGGCGATGTTCGTCATGATCTGAGTGCTGATTTAATCTCATATTTAATAAATAACACGATAGTCAATTATGCCGATATGGTCACCAAAAAGTTTGATTTAAGCCAGGAAGAGCTGCTTGATAAACTAAACCGAAATGACAACTTACAGGAGTTAAATAAGGAATATGTTTTAGCCGAGCTAAAAAGCCTGCTCAATATGATTAGAACTGGTATTGAGAAGTAGCTTAACAGATTGTCAGAATGATTGCTTCTATTATTTTTTTGCCATTGAGGTGACTGATCAGTCACCTCATGACTGGGGTTACCCGTTAAATTGGAGAGGAGGTTGGATATGAACTATTTTAAGGCTTTGGGGATTATCTTTGGCGTGGTGGCCTTGCTAAAGCCAGTATATATTCATCTTATTCCCTACGATGAATTTTCGCTTATCGGTAAGGCCTACCAACAGCAGCGACCCAGATGGGTGGTGTTTGCCGGTATTGTTGGGGTTATATTAGTGGCATTTACCTGGTACATGTATTTCATTACCGATATAAAGTACTCGATTGTAATCGCAATCTTGTTTTCAGTGACCTTAATCAAGGCCATTGCTCTGTTATTTAATTACCAGGCTTTTCAAAAGTGGGTAGCAGGCCTGCTGGTCAAAGAAAAGAACTCGAGAATTGTTGCAATTGATATTGCGGTTAGTGTGTTTGGATTGGGGATGGTGGTTGTTAGTGTATTACTCCTTTAGGGGTGTTGCTTCTTTCCGCGGTGGCTTCCATAATTACTACTATCTCGGTGTCAAAGACAAAATCTGCTCAAAGATATACTACTCGTATTATCTTTATCACAGATTTTCCCTTTTCCTTGATCTAGCAGCAATTCTGGAAGCCACGGCATAATGATACGTTTCTTCGTTTATCAACTCTTTTTACGTTGAATAGTTCAATATTGCTTAAGCAATATTTCATGTCAATATACAGTTGATGAATTATAGCTGAAGTTATAATAGGTAGGTTATTTTTGCGGTGTATAACTTGTGTTACTTTGTAACACTTTATGCAATAGATACTTCTTTAAAATAAATTAACTATAATGGTGTTTTTAGTGTGGAAAAATTGCCATGGGGACGGTTCTGTTGGCTGGCGGTGGCCTGTTTAACGAAATCCATGGCAGCCAAATAGATCATTTTCAGTGAAGAATTGTTAATGGGGATAAGACTAAAATTAAGAGGAGGATTGGTATGCTTTATTTTAGAATATTGTGTTTTGTGTGGGCGGGGATAGGGATAGGTTCTCGTATTGCTATGGGATTAATGAAAGACAACTGGGCTGTTTGGGAAGAAAATAAGGCCTATAAGGAACAACGCCCGGCTTGGGTTATTATGATGTCAATAGTAGGAGTTGTTCTGATCGGCTTAACCTGGTGGGTTTATATTACGAAGAGCATACCCTATGGCTGGATATTGGCTGCATTAATAACCATTACCGGCATTAAAATCTTTAATTTGGTATTTCAGTACGATAAGTTCAGGGTTTTTGTCAAAACGATGTTAAGCAGCAAGCAGAAAATGATGCAGCTCAATATTGGTGTTATCGTTTTGTCTGTTGGGTTGGTTTTTATAGCATTATTCCTATATTAGGGTTGGTGGTTCTTTCCATTGTGGCTTCCATAATTGGACTATCTCCGCGTTGTACGCAAAAATTTTTCCATGGATATACTGCCTCGTATTATCCATGCCAAAAATTTTTGCTACGCCCTTGATTAGGTAGCCTCAATTCTGAAAGCCAGAATTAGTTTATTTCTAACCCAATGGACGTTTCCGAGAAATGCCCTCACTCTGCGTTGGTACGCAAAAATATCCACAAAGATATATTTGTCATATTATCTTTGAAGATATTTCTGCTACGCCTTGATTGAGAACATTCTCGAAAACCACCTCAAGCGTAATTATCAGCCTGTTAAGCTAAACTAATATAGGCGACTTTATGGACGTTGAAATAAATCGAAGACTCGTAGCCGACAGTTAGAAAAACAATAGTTTAGCCAATTAAAGAACAACCGCCCTACAACTGCCACACTATTGCCCCACAATCGCCAACCCATTGCCAACCAACTGCCTAGCAATCGTTCAGCTATAGTAAAAAACCAACTGCACCCCGCTTGCCAAAGGCGAGCCCAATCCAATTGCGCAGCAATTCCACCCCGTTTACGCAGTAAACCCACCACAATAGCTTCGCTATTGTGACAGCAATAACCTAATCATTATTTCCAGTGCTTTTACCTGCAGTTCCAGCGGCATGCTTGGGTATAATTCGGGTTTTTCGAGACGGGCGACCTGTTCGGGCAGGCGGGGGACGTGGACAAAGGCTGTTTTGGCGGGCAGGTTATTTTTGGCAACATAGTTAGCTGCGGTGTAAAAGATAAAGTTGCAGCCATGGGTTCCGGCAGTATCTGAGATATGAGCCGGAATACCGGCTGCTAAAATTTTATTTCTTATCTCCAGCAGAGGCATTTGACAGAAATGTGCGGGTGAACCGTGGGGATCAATCGGCACCTCTTCTAAAGTGTAATTATTGTGATCCGTACCGCTGACCACATTAACAGCCACTCTTTCCAGCGATATTGCCGGTCTCTTGCTGGCCAGGCCGGTGCAAATAATAATATCAGGATGATATTCATTGATACAACTAATTACTAATGATGGTATCAGCTTAAAGTCCAGTGGTATCTCCTGTACAAAAAACTCAGCGCCTTTAATTGGCATTAAAGAGACAGCTTTAACTGCTTCAATAGAGGGGTTGACGATATCTCCAAAGAGAGGCTCGTATCCTGTCAACAAGAATTTCACATTCATCTCTCCTCAAGTATTTTTGCAATTGCTTTGCTTTTTTTAATTCGCAGATTCTCATTCTAATTCCTGCTAAAGCTTATACTTAAAATACAAAAGTGTAATACTAAACATACTTATACTAATATTAATCTCTGTGTAAAGTCTATTTTAACTATGTTAAGGGATATTCTTAATATAATTAAGATAAAAACTTAATATTAGTTAAGATAATCCTAAAAATATGCTAAGATACTGTTGACAATGCTACATGCTATGTCATATAATTTGTAGTATAAGCACTTAAGCAGGAGGTATGGAAATGTCTGAAGAGCGTAAAATGATACTTAAAATGCTAAGCGAAGGAACGATTAATGCTGAAGAGGCAGTCAAACTATTAAATGCTATTGGGGTACCAGAAGCTGAAAAAAGGCCCCGTCATAAGGTAGATCGACCCAAGTTTAGAGAGAGCCACCGCAAGTCCCCTCGTCGTGGAAAACACTATGTTGACAGAGACGATATCGACTCCGACAATATTAAAAGATCAATCAGAGATGCTCGTGTAGCCAGCAAGGAGGCCTTGCAAAGTGTCAAGGAAAGTGTCCATGAAGCTATCGAGGAAAGCCGCAAGGCGTTAAGCGAAACTGTCAGGAACAGAAAATTGGAGAGCAATATTGATAGAGTACGGGGTATTGATGAAGGATTGGCTGAGGAATGGCAGGAAGCTGAGATAGAATTTGAGATGGCTAAGGAAATGCACAGCAAGGTACAGGCTTTTAGCGATGAAATCACTGAGCTTAATGATTTTATGGATGAAATCGCCGAGCTGAAAGATAATGGCGAACTTACCCCGGAAGAAGCTCAGCAGCAGGTTGACGAGACTATTGAAAAGATGAAAGCCCTGCGGTCAAAAAAAGACAAAATAGCTAAAGAGTCCAAGCAGCGTTCTGAAAAAGCTCAGGAGCGCATTTTAGAGGTGCGTCGACGTTGCAAAGATTTAGGGATTTCTTTTGACAATAATGTAAACATCAATGAAGAAATCAATGAGCAGCTGCAGAACGTGGGGGAAGTCATTCAGAAGGCTACCAGTCAGATTGGGCCAATGATCAACAAGATTTTTGATGGCTTTGGCATATCCGGTTTTGAGGGGTATGAAGTGAAAGAGGAAGTCACCTGGGTACCCGAAAGCGATCAGGACAATGTAGTGTTGAATGTCGATCTGCAAAACGGTGGGATTAGAATATACGGTGATGAGAAACGTGATAATATTTTAATTGTGCTGCGTAAAAAAATAAGATCAGCCAAAGAAAACGTCGATCGCGTGGCCAGAGAGATTGTCGATGTGAAATGCGCCAGCAATATTGTCAGTATTGAAGTGAAACGAAGGTTTAACAATCGTCATACTGTTTCTGCTGATATCTATCTGCCGACCAGGTACTTGTATGACTGTAATCTGAAATCAACCAACGGCAGAATATCTATTATTGATTTAACGGGTAAAGCCTGGTTGCTGAGCACTACAAACGGTCGAATTGAGGTCAAGGATAGCAAGGCTGATCATATTAAAGCAGGATCAACCAATGGCTCTCTTAAGTTTAATGTGCATGCTAATGATATGGAGTTAAGTGCCAGCAACGGGTCGATCAGGTATTATGTTCCCGAGTTGGCTACTGGCAAGGTTAATATTTTAACTACCAATGGAACAGTAAGGATATACACCCCTGATAAGCTAAACGCCACAATTGATGCCCATACCAGAATGGGTAAGGTCAGGGTACATGACGGCTGGAATATTAACAGTTCTATTAAGAAGACAGTCGGCCATTCATTAAACGGTAGAACTGTAGGCTTCGATGAGGATAGCCCGCAGCTGAATATTGTGGCCAAAACCACCAATGGCTCAGTAAAGATTATTGAAGAAGAATAGAAAAACATTACCGAAATAAAAAACAAGCTGTAAGCTTTGATATGCAACTCAGTAAAGTGCGTTTAGCAACGTTAACTGGTTTACTGCAGCATATCGAGCTTACAGCTTTTTCAGTATCAGTGGAAACGTGATTAAATAATGTTTCAGCATTTTTATTTTCGGTAATACTCGTAATGGTTAAGGGTAAGGCTATGTTGCCAGGTGAAATATTACTATTAAGCAATTCTGTAGTTAAGCGCAGCTATGTGATATTTCTGTAAAAAAAACGACCTGTTCTTTTCTACACCTATTAATTTTGATATGGTACAATATAGGAAATATAAATCCGTATGGGTAGAGTGACCAAACGATTTGCATATTAACAGTTGGAGTATTATTGGTTGCGCAATGGTACTGCACTGGTTTGGCAATAGTAGGGCGATAGCTTCAATGATAAAACGCCGCTTAAATTACAATAATGGTTTCTCTATGAAAGTACTATTGTTAGTTATAGTTTTGAAAGAGGGTTTTAGATATGTCAATAAAGGAAAAATTATTAACACAGGCTCGTAATGATGATGAGAAAATTGTTATTGGCCGGGCCATTGATCTCGTGGAGCAGGTAAAAAAGCATGATTCGGCACAAGATACTTCTTTTTTAAGCCCCAGTGGGCAGCTGTTAATGGAAACAGTTTTTAAAAGTATCGGCGGAGTCAGGTGGCACCTTGACGGTGGTTTTGAAGCTGCCGAGCGCAAAAAGATTCAGGTTTGGCCGGCTGAGTGGGATTGGTTTGAGCCCAAGATCGAGCTCAGTATAATCGAGATTAAACCTATGGAAGTAGAAGAGATTGATCACCGCGATTATTTGGGAGCTCTGCTTGGCTTAGGGCTGAAAAGAGATGTATTGGGCGATATAGTGATACATGGTGACCGCACCTTTGTCATTGTAGATAATAAGATTGCTGAGTTTATCTTAAATAATCTGCAAAAGATTGGCTCAATTTATGTAGATGTACAACTCTCTGACTTAACCAGTGTACAAGCCCCTGAACCCAAGTACGAGGTAATGACCTTAACCCTAGTGTCGCTGCGGCTTGATTCAGTGATTGCCAAAGCCTTTCAACTGTCACGTGGCGTGGCCGCAAACTTTATTAAGCAGGGCCGGGTGCAGGTTGACCACCGTCAGCAAACCTCTCCGGCTGCAGCAGTCGACGAAGGAAGCGTTATTTCCTGTCGGGGTCGCGGCAGATGTGTTATCCTCAAGAACTGCGGTAAAACAAAAAAGGGTAAGGTTAAAATAGAGGTTGGATTCCCGATTTAAGAAATCCTGCGCTGATTAAAATCGCTTGTTGTAAATTGCCTCAATGATATTATTTGTAACAATAGAGGTGAGCCGATGATTAAAATGACAGGTATGGTAACCAGATTTACTTTCAGGGACGAACAGGGCTATACTATAGCCCGTTTTGAGCCTTTAGGCAGTAGTGAAAAGATTAAGATTAGTGGAAATTTTCCCGTTCTGGAAGTGGGCGAAACCATAACCGTTCACGGTGAATGGTATCATCATCCTAAGCATGGACGGCAGTTTGCTGTCAGCAATTATCAAGCTGTGGTTCCGTTGTCACCTAAAGGGTTAAAAAGCTATCTGGCCAGCAAGTCTTTTGCTGGTATAGGACCAAAAATGGCCGAAAAACTGGTCGATCATTTTGGCTCCCAGGTTATTGATATTATCAAAAATGATCCCCGCCGGATGCTCGAGGTTGAAGGTATTGGAGAAAGCAAGGTCGACAGTATTATTGCCGGTATGGCCGCCGCTGAAAACCATGAGGCAATGATTTTTTTGCAGGGTTTGGGACTTACGCCGGGTTACGCCGGCCGGGTTATCAGGCACTACGGCGATGCAACAATTAGTACTATCCGGAGCAACCCTTATGTACTGACCACCGATGTTCATGGGGTGGGGTTTAAAACGGCAGACAAATTAGCCCAGGCCAACGGTTTAGCGGCAGATCATCCCGAACGGCTGACTGCCGGACTGAGGTTTTTACTGCAGCAGTCTGCCGACGAAGGGCATTGCTACATTCCTATTAAAGAACTCAAACAGACCGCTGGTGAACTGCTGGGCGTTGATCCCACTAAATTTGACTCTGCCATTCAGACTTTAGCTTTGAAAAAAGAAATAATTATTGACCAAAAGCAGGCTAGCGGCAGAGCAGTTTATTTGGCGCCATTGTTCTTTGCAGAAATCGGGGTCTCTAAAGCGCTGGTCAGCATAGCTCAGTGGCAGAATCTGGTGTTGACTGATGTGGCCCGAGCTATTCAGGAGTATGAAGCAAATCAGGGATTAAAGCTGGCCAGCAAACAACAGAGCGCGGTCAGCAAGGCCTTAAAAAATGGTGTAACCGTCATTACCGGTGGCCCCGGTACAGGTAAAACTACCATTGTCAAATGTATTATTGAGGTCTTTGAAAAATCTGGTAAGCATGTAACTTTAGCCGCACCTACAGGAAGAGCTGCTCAACGCTTGGGTGAAACCACCGGCCGGGGAGCTAAAACAATACATAGGCTGCTGGAGTACTCTTACAATGAAGGTGAAGGAATGAGGTTCGGCAAAAACCAGGATCATCCTTTAACAACTGATGTGCTGATCATCGACGAGGTGTCCATGGTGGATATTATGCTGATGTACAATCTGCTGTTAGCTGTTCCACCAGGCTGTCAGGTTGTTTTTGTCGGTGATGTCGATCAGCTCCCTTCTGTTGGTGCCGGAAATGTTTTAAGGGATATAATCGAATCAGGTGTTATCCCGGTAGTGCGTCTGACAACCATTTTCAGACAGGCAGAGCAGAGCCTGATTGTGGTCAACGCCCACCGGATAAACAACGGCGATTTTCCGATGTTGAAGGAAAAAGATCGCGATTTTTTCTTTGTGCCGCGTTCAGCCCCAGAGGCAATTGTTAAAACTATAATTGGCTTGTGTAAAACCAGATTGCCGCAGTTCGGCGGCTATCATCCCATAGCTGATATTCAGGTTTTAGCCCCAATGAAACGCACCGTAACCGGGGTTGATAATTTAAATACCAGCCTGCAACAGGCTTTAAACCCGCCTGATGCCAATAAACAAAGCATTAGAAGAGGACATCAGATTTGGCGTGAAGGCGACAAGGTGATGCAGATCAGAAATAATTACCGCAAAAATGTTTACAACGGCGATGTCGGACGCATAGTTGAAATCGATAACGATGCCAAGATAATTCATGTTAAGTACGTTAATTACAGTTTTGAAAGAGTAATAGAATATAAATTGGAAGAGATAAAGGAACTGGTACTGGCCTATGCGGTGTCGGTGCATAAAAGCCAGGGTAGTGAGTACCCGGTGGTGATTATGCCGGCCACAACTCAGCACTATTTAATGCTGCAGCGGAATCTGTTTTATACCGGTATTACCCGGGCCAAAAAACTGGTCGTGTTGGTAGGCACCAAAAAAGCCCTGGCAATCGCTGTTAAGAACAATAAGGTTTTGGAGCGTTATACGGCGTTGAGTCAGCGAATGAGGGTTGGTAGTCGTTAGTTCTTTCCGCTGAGGCTCCCATAATTAAACCTACCTTTGCGTCATACGCAAGAAAATTTGCAAACATATACTGATTCGTATTATGTTTGGCAAATTTTATTACTATTCCTTGATCTAGGCTCAATTCTGTGAGCCACGTTAGGCCTTGCGTTTCGTCGGTTAGAGGGGGTTTTCACGGGGGTTTGCTGAATAAACGAGGGGACAATTATCTGGCAATTGTTTGGCAGTAGTTGGGCGGTTGTTTTTGGACGTAATTTGTTGCCGCTTTCGTCAAGGTCTTTCTACATATTTGAGTTCAGGAGTGTGTTATAAAAATAGTTTCTTAAGCCCTAAACATCTGTATGACGCAGAGATAGGCCATTTATGGGAGCACAGTTAGCTCGAAGCCCTGACCATGTAGACTTTGTTCCGCTTAATACAACGTCAAACAATCGTTCTAGCTATTGTTCCAGCAATCGTTAAACTATCGTTTCAGCAATTGCATACTTAGGGCCCCGTAAAAAACAGCAACTAACCGACTGCAAGTGTCAATAAGTCTAGGCTTTCAGAATTGATGCAAGATCAAGGCATAGAGAACAATGTGATAAAGATAATACGAGTAGTATATCTTTGAGCATTTTTCTCGTATAACGCAGAGATAGCATTAATTATGGAAGCTTCCCTGAAAACGAAGCAACAAACCAAAAACGAAAGGATAGGGGATGTACCATGCCAAACTGGACAATTGATTTAAACGCTGATTTGGGTGAAGGGGCCGGTTTTGACCAGGAGTTAATTCCGTTATTGAGTTCAGCTAATATTGCCTGCGGTTTTCATGCCGGAAACCCTCATTTGATGCAGGAGAGTGTTAAAATGTGTGCTGAGCACCAGGTCCATATTGGAGCTCATCCTTCGTTTCCCGATACCTGGGGTTTTGGCCGCAGAGAAATGCACTGCAGTTCAGCTGAAATCGTTGACTACATCTTGTATCAACTGGGAGCAATAGCTGCTTTTTGCCGGGCAAACCGGGTCAAGCTATGGCATGTTAAACCCCATGGCGCGATCTATAACATGGCCGGTAAAGATAAAGATATTGCTGCTGCCATTGCCCTGGCCATTAAGTTATACGATAACAGTTTAATCGTATTTGCCCAGCCGGGTTCGATGCTGGCGACTGTCAGTACAGAGATGGGTTTAAAGGTGGTGCACGAGGTGTTTGCCGATCGTGCTTACAATCTAGACGGCTCTCTGGTTTCCCGCAAACTTCCTAATTCTGTGTTGCACGATGCCGTAGAGGTCGTTGAGCGCACCCTGAAAATGGTCTGCGATCAGGAGGTAATTACCTACACTGGACAGCCCTTAAAGCTCAGTTCTGAAACCGTTTGCCTGCATGGAGATAATCCAGCAGCGATTCGTCTGGCCCGGTCGATAAGAGAGGGGCTGCAACAGGCCGGGGTTACGGTACAGGCTCCGCAGTAACCGACTGGCAGTGCTCAGCTGCGATTGGTGGATATCAATAAAAGGATGGATTGCTATGAATAAAAATCTGCGCTTTTTAACTCTCTTCTCTTTAGGAGGATATTTTTTAATACAAATGATGATCGAGTCTGTTGGGGTGCCGTTTAGTGAGCTGAGAAAGGCTTGGGTCAGTATTGTTTTCAGGCAGGAATATGCCTTTGATTTTGGTTTAGCCAGGGCCTCTCTTATCAATACTGTTCTTATCATCACTGTCTTGGCATTATTTTTATTTAGTATTAAAAGATTGAGAGACCAGAAACGGCCGGCCTTATTAGGTATATTGTTGCAGGTAGTGATGGTCAGCGTGCTTTTTTTTGTAGTGGACTTGATTCTGCTGTTTATCCTCAGCTCTCTGGCCCGCATTGGATTCTACATCTTGTTTAACATTTTAACTACTGTTTTGTATTCAATAGTAGGCATTTTGTATTTGATCAGCCTAGCTGCTATTGTGGACAGCGGCAGGTTTTCCTGGAGCAGAATCAAACAGGCTTTACTAGCAGATGAATACCGGCCGGCTACTATGTTGGCGGCTATACCCTATCTGCTGATCTATATAATACCTTATCTGACGGTTGAATTAACCAATATGGTTATGCCGCCGCTCTGGCATAATTATGGCCTGCCGGCTTTAATATCTATTGCTTTTACTATCATAATCCGGCCTGTTTTGGCCCACAGTTCAACAGCTTAGCTGTAAACTGTGGCGCTCACTGCTGGCTATAAAAGCTATCGGCTTTTTTGGGCAGAAATACTGCAAATTTAGTGCCAATATTGATCTCACTTTCAACTATTACCCGTCCACCGTGCTGTTCGATAATTATTTTGGCAATAGACAGCCCCAGTCCGGTTCCTCCACCACTTTCTTTTTCATTGTAACGGGTTCGTGATTTGTCAGCCCGGTAAAATCTATCGAAAATATGAGGCAAATCCTCTTTGCTGATACCTATCCCGGTGTCGCAGATCATAAAAATATTGTGCTTATCTGAGGACTTTAAATCGATCTGAATAATCCCACGATCGGGGGTATATTTGATACTGTTATCAACCAGTATGCGAAAGGCCTGTTTCAGTTTGTCAGCACTGCCGTATTGGGTCAGGTTTTTGGCGATGTCGTCCAAGATCCGGTGGTTTTTGTCTATCAGCTTAGTATCTCTGACAATTTCACTGACCAGATCAGATATATTAAAGTCCTGGAGCTCCATTTTTAAAGTGCCACGATCTTTTCTGGCAATAAACAGCAGGCTTTCAACCAGGCTCTGCATGCTGTCAGCTTCGCTGACAATGGCCTGAATACTTTCATTCAAGACCTCAGGGTCGTTCTTGCCCCAGCGCTGCACCAGGGCAGCATAGCCTTTAATAACGGCAATGGGAGTGCGCAGCTCATGAGAAGCATCCGAAACAAACTGCTTTTCACGCTCATAGCTGCGGCTTATGCCATCGAGCATTTGATTAAAAGTATGGGCCAGGTCTTTCAGTTCATCCTTGGTTCCTCTGATGTCTAAACGAGTGCTTAGATTTTGCGCAGATATTTTCCGCACCTGCGAGGTCATGGTATGAATCGGTTCCAGGTAGCGCTGAGCCATTTTTGATGCTGATTTTACTGCACCAAAATACAGGATAAACAGCAGGATGATTACTGGTGGCATCAGAATGTTAAAAAGGTCGATCTGGTGATGAAGCATTTTTTTAAGAACAATAAAAATAGTTGCTTCGCTGTTGTTCTCGATGGATATTTTTTTATACAAATTAGGAAATCTGTGTCCAGTCCACCATTGGTAGCTGTTGTCAAATCTGCTCAGATCAAATTCTTCGGTTTTGGATCCCGGGTAACTGTAAAGCTGTTCAAACTCCGTATTGTAAACCAGAATTTCCAGCCCTAAGTTATCAGTTATATCTTTTATAGTTTCTGAGCTGTAGTTATAGCCGGTGTTGATTAGCAGCTCCAGGTTTTCAGAATTGTTGTGAAATGAACTGAGCTGGGTGCGCCAGACATACTGGCAGGCACCATAATAAATGGTAACTGCCATGACAATCACTAAGAACAGGATTTGAATAGCATAGCCAATTGTAAACTTAAAACGAATATTAAACCTGAACATAGACATAAAATAGTCTACTAAACCGACATTGCTTCTAGCAGTTTTATTAGGCTGTTTACGGTTTTTCTGTTTGGGTTTTGGTTTTGTCTTTTTAAGACGAAGTTTTTTCATTTCTAAATGAGTACCCTACCCCTCTGACAGTATGGATAAAGTTAGTATTGTAAACATCGTCGATTTTGCTTCTTAAATAACGAATATAGACATCGACAATCTTGTGACCGCCAAAATAGTCCTCTCCCCAGACTGCATCTAATATTTGGTCTCTGGTGAGGGCAATATTGCGGTTGCGGGCTAAATACAGTAATAATTCAAACTCAGTGCGGGTTAATTCAATAGAATTGCTTTGATAAGTGACGGTATGCTCAGCGATGTTAATCACCAGCGAGCCGTATTTATATTGATTACACTGGTTAGCTGTTGCGGGCTGCATTCTTCTGCTGAGGACTCTAATTCGGGCCAGCAGTTCCTCTATGGCAAAAGGCTTGGTAATATAATCATCAGCCCCCTGGTCCAGCCCCATAACCTTATCAATGGTATCATCTCGAGCTGTAAGCATAATGATCGGAGTTTGATACTGCTGCCTTACCCGACGGCATATTTCCAGGCCATTTAAGCCGGGCAGCATCAAATCCAGTATCAATAAATCATGTTCATTGCGTAATGCCAGTTCCAGGCCCTTGCGCCCATCGTGCACCGCCCTGGTTTGATAGCCCTCATGCTGCAGTTCCAGTTCTAAAAAACGGGCTATCTTAACGTCATCTTCAATAATCAGTATTCTATTCATCAATAACCTCCATTGAGTTTAATTCCTTTTACTTATTATAACTTAAATCATAAAAAACAACAGCCTGTCACAAATAGGGTGGAAGGCTGCTGCAAAGTATTATAAATAATCGAGGCTGTTGATGGAGTGTCTAATCATTGTTGCCTTGCATATATTCTAGCTCTGTAGTAGTACATCAACAGCCTCTTGATGTTAACAAGCACTAAGGAAGTATCTATTAACAGCTATCAAGTTATCATTTTTCTACGTCTACAGAGGTAGCCTTTACCGGCTGATTTCTACTGTCAACAACTGACTCAGTGAACTTAACTTTTTTGCCACCCGGTTGAATAATCGTCATCTTGTAACCAGAGAGCAAAGCAATAACTAATAGCGGCGCTGAGAGCGGTAAGGCTATCAGCAAACAGAGAATAGCAACTGTCAGCGGCAGATCCAAAATCTTGCGTACGCTACTGGCCAGCGTAAACCTGGTAGCATGCATTTGAGCTATGCTGTCACTCAATTTTGACAGGATGCTGGCGGGCTGCTGTACAAATCTTTTTTGGTGGTATTTTGTTGTTTTTTGGCTGCTTTCCAAATATACCAGGGCTTCAACTACATTACCGTCAAATTGCTCTAAAGTATCACGGGCCTCTTTGTATCCGATTCTTGCTCTTTCCATCAGCAGGTCAATTTTTTCAATGGCCATTGATATATTATACCTCCTTTTTATCTAAAATATCGTAACTATATTTTTATTGCTTAGTACAGCAAAAACTTTTTAACTTTTAACCCCACGTCCAGCTGTTAAACAGATTACCAGCTAAGTAATAGACTAGATTAGCTTCAATCAGCTTGGCAGCCAGATTACTCGGGTTGCTTTTCTTTGTCATCAACAAATTCGACAACCTGATTAATGGAAAAATTAATGCCATTGGGTTTAACAATAGCTATTTTATGCCCGGTCAGCGCCACCACGATCAAAACAAATATCGAGACAGGCAGGGTAAACAAGACCAGCGGCAGGGCGATGGTCAGCGGCAGGTTGATCAGACTGCTCTTGTCATTTTTAATCAATAAATGAGTGGCATGTAGTCTTGACAACACCTTTTTGAAGGTCTTTTTATGCTGTCTGAACTTGTCGTGGTGGATGTTCTCCCTGGTATGGGCTTGGTTTTTAGTATGGCTGGTCGAACCTTTGATGTTGGTTCGATTAGCGCTCTCTAAATATATCAACGCCTCTACAACATTGCCGTCGAACTTTTGCAGTACTTCCTGAGCCTCGCTGTAGCTGACATTGGTTCTTTCCTTTAGCAAATCGATTTTTTCAATTGAAACAGACATTTTCATGTCCTCCTTTTATATTGTTTGTGTTTAGTATGAATGCAGCAAATTAAAATCATGTAGAATCTAAATTAAAAACCGGTTAAAATCGAGTTAAATGGTTTTTTTGTTCTTGGTAATCAGTACGTAGCCCAAAACCAACAAGAAAACCGGCCAGAGGTATTTCCTAAACGGAATAAAAGGCAGAAATCTCTGAACCATGATGGATGAGGCAAACAGCACCAGGCCCCAGCCCAGCAGATATTGATTATTGCGTTTGGGATGGGCGCTCATCATCTCTGTATATTCATAGTCTACGGGAGCTTCCGGAATTACCAGCCAGGCAATAATATAAAATAAAAGCCCGCTGCCGGTGAAAATCAGGAACAGGGTTATGATACGTATCAGGGTTACATCTACTGAAAAATATTCAGCTATGCCCCCGCAGACTCCTGCTATTTTTTGCTGTGTACGCGAGCGATATAATTGGGTTGACATACAAATTCACTTCCTATCTTTAATCTGGGCAGTTTTACAATTCACTGTTAATTTATTATCTTAATAATATTTTACGTTTATACGGTAAAAGTATTGTCAGAAGAAAGTTAAAATTAGGTTAAAAGTACAATGAAAATCAACTGTTTGATTTAAACATAATATTATGGCTGTAAAAATTGTAAATTTTTTGTTTTTCAACTATAATAGAAATGTATTAATTATACATACTGGTTTACCGAAAAAAATAAGGCAAGATGTTGATTTCCCGGGAAATATGTCAGCAAACTCAGCCTGACTAAAAAAATAATCTATTATTTAATAATTTTTTATTCAGTTTATTTGAAAATGCAGGAATCTATCAATTAATAGCGAACTTTACTGCCTACACTTATTATTGTATGTCTATCAGGTAGCAATTTGTTTCACACAAATCGTCTTACTAACAGTGGAAGGGGATGGTTAATTGAACAAAGAGAATAATGGCTTTGCGATAATTATCGCTCCTTTTAATGGTGACAAGCCGATTTCACTAAATGTGCCGTTTACATTAATCAAAGTGGCGCTGGTGGTTTTAATTTGCTTGGTTGTCACCCTGTTTGTAGGTGCCAAAAATATAATCGAGTACAAGGCCTTTGCCAAGGATTATGAAGAGGTACTGGCTGAAAATCAAAACCTGCAGGATCAGGTTCTGGAGTTTGCAGCTATAACCGAACGGCTGCGTGAGCAGGTTCGCAATATGGAAAGCTTCGATAACTCAATTCGGGATATGCTTGAAATCGAGAATGAGAGCAGTAGTTCCACAGAATCTCCTCAGGCAGCAAATGTGACCAGCGACCAGCTGATAGCGCCCTCAGAACAGCTCATGGCTGTAGACCCAAACAGATACATATTAAGCGGCAGAAGTACATTGACCAGAACTTTATCAGAGCTGGAAGTAAATCTGGGAATCCTGGAGAATCAGGTGCCGGTTCAAAACGACAGCCTGGAGAACCTGGAAGAAGAGGTTGTCATTTATACTAAAACTCTGGCAGCTACGCCGGATATCTGGCCGGTAAGAGGACATATAACATCTTATTTTGGCTATAGACGTTCGCCCTTTGGAACGGGACGGGATTTTCACAATGGCGTCGACATCGCTGCCAGCTACAGCACTCCTGTTAAGGCAACTGCTCCCGGGGTGATTATATCAGCAAAGTATTCTTATGGCTATGGTTATCATGTGATAATTGACCATGGCATGGGGTTTAAAACTCTTTACGCCCACCTGCGGAGATTCAAAGTTAAAGTAGGTGAAAGTGTGGATAAAGGCCAGGTTATTGCGCTGTCCGGAAATAGTGGCACAAGCACTGGGCCGCATTTGCACTACGAAGTAAGGGTTAACAATGTCAGAAGAAATCCAGTTAATTATTTGCCCAAATAAGGAGAGTGCACGATGTTTAATAAGGGTACAGAACGCAAACCAAATGTTGAGAGCTATGCAAAGTCAGGAAAAATGGAAACAATCATTGGCACACAAACTGAGTTTAACGGGGTTTTAAAGTGTCAGGGAGTTGTCCGCATCGATGGCCGGGTAACCGGTAAGATTATTGCCGATAATTCGACCTTGATAATTGGATCAGAAGGATACATTGATGCAGGGGTTACGGCTAAGCATATGATCATTAGCGGTGAAGTTCATGGCAACTTAGTTGTTACCGGTACGTTGGAACTGCTATCAACAGGGAAACTGTACGGCTATGTTCAGGCCTTGGGGCTGCAGATTTCAGATGGAGCACTTTTCAGAGGGAACTGTGATATGATCAAGACGGAGCCGATGAAAGTGTTTACCGATGAGCCCAAGAATAAAACAGTGTTGGGCGCTAAAAAATAGCTGGAGATTTTAATAAGTTTGTAATTATGCAAGAAATTGTTATGACATATAGCCAAAGACTGCTGGTACAGTGGTCTTTTTTTTGTTAAAATAGACTTGCATGATGTAAAAATATCATGTTTAAAGTAAATTTTTGACTATTGATCAGAAAAAAATTAAAATATAGACAAAACACCAAAGACTTAGAAAGCAGGGAGAAGTATGACTGAGTTAAATGTTTTCTTAGCCGGCTTGTTAGCTTTTTTTGCCGTATTACTGCTAACCCCTCATGTAAAGAAATTTGCATTAAGGATCGGCGCGGTTGACCACCCTAATAAGAGAAGAATAAATAAAAAACCGATTCCTTCTTTAGGAGGGTTGGCCATAATAGCTGCTTTTTGGATCGGAGTGGCTGCTTTTGGCAATCTGAGTGGACAAGCATTATGGATTCTGGTGGGGGCTACCCTTATTACCCTGACCGGATTATTCGACGATATTAAGGATTTATCTCCCTGGATTAAACTCATGCTGCAGATTGGGGCAGCGATATTAGTGGTAGTATACGGTGGGGTCAGAATCGATTTTATCAGGATTCCTTTTAGTGCCAAATACATTGGTTTTGGTAGCTTAGCTGTGCCGATAACTATTTTTTGGATAACCGGTGTTACCAATGCTTTAAACTTTATTGACGGCTTAGATGGCTTGGCAGCTGGAACAGCTGGGATTGCCTCAACGACTTTGATGATTGTCGCCCTGCAGCAGGGTTCTTTGGAGATAGCAATACTGCTGGCCGCTTTAGCCGGAAGCTGTTTTGGATTTTTGAAATACAACTTTAACCCGGCCCAGATTTTTATGGGCGACACCGGGGCTTTGCCGCTGGGCTTTCTTTTGGCTGTGATCAGTGTCGAGGGCCTGATGAAAAGTGCGACTACTATTGCTATTTTGGTGCCGGTTTTGGCCTTGGGTCTGCCGCTGTTCGATACCTCAGTAGCTATTGTCCGACGTTTAAAAAATGGCAAGTCTCCATTCCATGCCGACAGAGGTCATTTGCACCATAGATTGATAGACAGAGGGCTTGATCAAAAGCAGGCGGTCAGCGTTTTATATTCGCTGAGTCTTTTTGGCGGCTGCGTCGCAGTAATACTGTCCTCCGGGTTTAATGCCATTAGTCTGGTCGGCTTTGTCTGCATATTGGGTTTACTGTTGAGAGGAAACAGAACCGCAGTAACTTACAAGGAACCCGATCATGAAACTAAAAGCGCAGAGCAGTAATAGTTATTAACAGCTGATAATAAGGGCCTGTTTTTAAAGAAGCCTTAAACATAAACAGTAAAGCCTAATACCTGAGCAGAGGCTCAAGGTATTAGGCTTTTAATTCTCAAACCGGTTTTAGCCATTGTTCATCAACTTTTACTAAGGAAGCAACTGGTATTTTTCCTGCACCTCGCTGATCAATCTATACAGAAACATGTCCGGGTTGTCATATTCTTTTAGATAGGATTCTAAAAAGCGATATTCGGTTAACAACTGAGCCCCAAGCTCTGCCTTAGACAGCTTCATTCTCGAACTGTGTTTGTTAATATGATGTTCCAGCAGTTGATCAGAATCTGGACTGCTTGGGCAGGATGGACAGAAAACAAACCTTTCTCCGGCAGCATTAACCCGCCAATAATACCTACAGTTTGGATCAGAAAACAAATCTTGATCAAGGAAGCCATAATTTACTAGTTGGCAAGCAGCCGAAATTTGGGTAAGGTTGTTATAGGCATAAGTATGTTGCCCGCTGGCAAAATAGTAATATTGCTCGGCCCGCTCAATCGTTTTAGCTTGGATATCACAGGCAGCTGCTTGGCTTGCTGTTATAATATCGACCAAGTGAGATACTCCTGCTGCAACTAAAATTGATACGATAGCTAATACGGAAAGTTTCTCAGTAAAACTAAACCCGCTGGAAGTGTTCAAGTGCGTCACCTATTCTGCTTTTTGTGATTATTATTTTCAGTAATCAGAAAATTAATCGTTGCAGGTAAAGAAAAAGGATGTTTTTTGGACTGGTTTTGGTATCTCTGGTGTTATTTTTGCGTAAATGTTTATAGAGGGGGGTTTTATGACTATGAATCAAAAAGGATATAGATGGATTGCTATTTTAATTTTCTTAATAGCTGGTTTATGGATCGGAATGCAGATGACCAATTACAGTAAAGTAGATTTGTACTTTCCGGACTCCAATGGAGAATGGCTGATAGCTGAGGAGCGCAGAGTAGAAAAAGTGCCGGATGAGATCAGAGCCGACCAGTTGATGGAAGAGCTGATAAAAGGACCCTCAGAAGAAGGTCTGACAGGGTCAGTTCCCGGAGGGACTGCTCTGTTGCCGTTGACCGTTGAATCGCCCAAGATTGTCATTGAGGATAAGATAGCTCATGTCAATTTTTCTGTAGAGCTTATCAACAATCATCCCGGCGGAAGTACCGGCGAGGCTATGACTTTAGGTTCTATTGTCAATACATTAACCGAGTTGAACGAAATTGATCAGGTTCAGATATATGTTAATGGCGAAAAGGTCGAAACTTTAAGTGGTCATTTCAGTGTCAGCGAACCGTTGGACAGAATTGAGGAGCTAATCAAGCCTTAGATTTAAATGCCCGGTAAAATATTTCCGTAAAAGATCCTGAGATCTTTTACGGATTTCATTTTTAAATGCCCGGTAAGTGCGGTAAATTCCTTTATTTATTTTATCTTTTATATTAAAATTAAGTAGTGTTTATTAAAAAAATATCAATGGCGGGGGTGGAATAATTGCGTAAACTAATTGTGGATAGTAGTAAGTGCACTGGATGTGGCCAGTGCGAAATAACCTGTTCTAAGGCTTTCTTTAAAGAGGAAAATCCTCAAAAATCAGCTATTAGGGTAGCTGGCGAAAGCGGAGAACACGATATTACTGTATGTACTCAATGTGGCAAATGTATTGATGTTTGTCCTGTTTATGCTATAACTCAAGATAAGAATGGTGTTGTCAGAATTAACAAGAAAGAATGCGTAGGGTGTTTATCCTGTGTAGGATTTTGTGATTATTTAGCTATGTATTACCACCATGATTATGTGGTTCCTTTTAAATGTGTGGCCTGTGGTTTATGCGTTCGCAGCTGCCCAACGGCAGCGTTGACTTTGGTGAAATAGGAGGTGGAGAAATAATGAATGTAAGTAAGATGAAAGCAGCCCATCGGAATCTGGTTAACTATCAGTATGAGCTGGGCCGGGTCTGGCGGGGCTATACTGATCGGATACTGCACATTGACTTATCAAAAAACGCAGTCAGCACTAAAAAAGTTGACCCCGAAGTTAAAGAAAAATTTGTCGGCGGCCGGGGTTACGGCATGTGGTATTTGTTCCAGTCAACCAATGAAAATACAAAATGGAACAGCCCTGAAAATGAGATTGTAATTTCTGCCGGGCCGATAGCTGGCATTACTCAGTATCCTGGTTCCGGAAAATCATATGTAGTGACAATCTCTCCTTTAACTCATGCCCCTATTGACAGTAATGTCGGCGGATATTTTGGGCCCTATTTAAAATTTGCCGGCTTCGATGCCCTGGAACTGCAAGGCAAAGCTGAAAAAGATGTAATTGTCTATATCGATGGCAACAAAGGCACAGTTTCTATTGATGAGGCTCCAGAGGAGCCGTTGGACAGCCATCTTTTGGCTGAAATTTTGACTGAGATGTATGCCATGAATGAAGAGGACAAAAAACATATTTCGGTGGTTTCTGCGGGTACAGCAGCAGATTACAGCAACTGGGGCATGTTGAATTTTTCATTCTATGATCCCCGCCGAAAAATGGTTCGGCTAAAACAGGCCGGACGTGGAGGCATTGGCCGTGTTTTTCGGGACAAAAGGGTTAAAGCCTTAATCGTCAAATACGAAGGTCTGAAGGGTGACTCCAATAATCCAGCTGATCTGGGATTAATTCAGGATGCCGGGGTGAAGGTTCATAAGGAAGTGCATGACTATGATGATGTGCAGAATCAGATGAGGGCCAGAGGAACTTCCTACCTGGTTTCGATAATGGACCATTTCGATATCCTTCCGGTCAATAATTTTAAATATGGCTGTCATCCAGATACCCATAAAATTGATGATAAAGTTTATAAAAAGAAATTTACTTTAAGTGAGTGCGATGGCTGCTGGTTTGGCTGCACCCTGGCCTGTGCCAAGGTTGTGGAGGGTTTTGAGCTGCAGACTGGTCCATATCAGGGGCAAAAGGTTCTGGTTGACGGCCCCGAGTATGAAACAATAGCAGGGGTTGGCTCCAACTGCGGCATCTTTGATCCTGATTTTATAATCGAGAATAATTTCTACTGTGATACCTATGGTATCGACACCATTTCTTTAGGGACTGGGGTCGCCTATGTGATGGAGCTCTACGAAGCGGGGATTTTAACCGATGAGCTTACCGGCGGCTTAAACCTGAATTTTGGCAATACAGATTCCGCAATGGAACTACTGCACCAGATGGCCAGAAATGAGGGTTTTGGAGCGATTCTCGGACAGGGGATTCGTTATGTCAAACAGTGGCTGTTAAATGAGGTCGGCGGATTTACCGCCGAGCAGCAGCAGTTTATTAAGGATGTCTGCATGGAGTGCAAGGGTTTGGAGTACTCTGAGTACGTACCCAAAGAATCCTTAGCCCAGCAAGGCGGCTATAGTTTAACCAATAAGGGGCCTCAGCATGATGAAGCCTGGTTAATATTTGATGATATGATCCACAACCTGATGCCGACTTTCGAGGACAAAGCGGAAGCACTTTACTATTTCCCGCTGTTTAGAACCTGGTTCAGTTTAGTGGGATTATGTAAACTGCCCTGGAACGATATCAAGCCGGCCGATAATGCCGAGACAGAAAAGCCCTCGCTGATTATTGGCCATGTCCATAACTACATCGATGTATTCAATGGGGTTACCGGACAGAATATTGATCTTGACCAGCTTATTAAGCAGTCTGCTCGAGTCTATAATCTGCAGCGTATTTTCAATCTGCGCTGTGGTTTTGGTACCAGGGAGCATGATCTTCCTCCCTACCGGGCGCTGGGGCCAGTTACAGTAGAGGAATACGAATCCCGACAGGAGCGGTACGACAGCCAACTTCAGGATAAGTACGGGGTTGATCCGACAGGCAAGAGCTCGGTAGAGAAAGTAGCTTTAATGCGAAAATTGCGTGCTGAAGGCTATGAAGGCCTCTGTGATGCTGTTTATAAACGCCGGGGCTGGAACATGAATGCAATCCCCAAAATCAGCACTCTCCAGGAACTAAACATTGCATATCAGGATTTGGTTCAGTTAATCAAGCCTTATCAGGAGTAACCTTTAATAATAACTGCTAATCTGGTTGGCAGTAAATCAAGAGGGGCGTCTCAAATAGTATTTAGGCTATTTTGAGGGGTCCCTTATTTATGTCCTAAAACTACTCCCTCTGCCAGTAGTCTTGAGCGAAATCACTGTTCGAACAACAAAAAAGTTAGATCACAGAGGAAACCCGAGCAGCTTTGTTTAATATATAGGCAATAGTTAAACGGCGGCAAACTGATCAATGATAAAGAGAATATTAAAGGAGGACTCATCATGACAGTTCACAGCACCATATTAGACACAGTAGGCAATACCCCGCTGGTGCGTTTAAACCGAATTACCGAGGGCCTGGGAAGAGATATTTACGTTAAAGTTGAAGGGCTTAACCCCAGTGGCAGCATCAAAATACGGACAGCATTAAGCATGATTGAAGACGCTGAAAGAAGAGGAATATTAAAGCCGGATTCAAATATAATTGAATTCTCCAGCGGTAATCAAGGTATTGGCTTATCGCTGGTAGCGGCAGTAAAAGGCTATAAATGCACTATTGTCATGCCCGAAATCATGAGTGATGAGCGCAAAAAAACTATGCGGGCCTTTGGGACCGAGTTGATTCTCACCCCGGAGGGAAAAAACATCGGTGAGACCTTTGCCAAAGCTGAAGCCAAAGTAAAAGAACTGCTAGAGTCAGATTCTCGCTATTTCCTGGCCGGCCAGTTTGTCAATCCTGCCAATACCATTGCTCACTACCAGGGGACGGGCTCAGAAATAGTGGAGCAGCTGGGAGATATTATTCCGACAGCTTTTGTCTCCGGCTTTGGTACCGGAGGCACGATTACCGGTATCAGCAGAAGGCTGAAGGAGGCCTATCCCAAGATCAAGATTTGCATAGCCGAACCCGACGAAGCCAATATCCTGGCTGGCTGTGAGGATATCGGATGTCATGGCCAGCAGGGCATCGGTGATGGCTTTATCCCAGAACTGTTGGACACTGAATGCCACAACTGTTTAATCAGTATATCCGATGATGAAGCCTATGACATGGCTCGCAAGCTGGCTTCGTTAGAGGGCCTGTTCTGCGGTATTTCATCTGGGACCAATGTCAGTGCAGCGGTCAGATATGCCCGGCAGCTACCGGAAGGCAGTGTAGTTATCACGATATTACCGGACCTTGGAGAAAGGTATGTCAGTGTGCAGAACCTATACCACTAAACTCAGCTTAAGCAGAGTTTTTAGCTGTGGCAAATTATTTAAGGAGGTCAAATTATGGATTTTATCAGTACTAAAGCGGTCAGTAAGCGTCATACCATTATTCGGGATTTCTTGACTAAAGAGGGCTATGAAGCGTATATCGTATTAACCCCTGACAATTTCTATTACACTACCGGTTTTTTCCTCGATGTTGCGCCATGGGAACGGCCGGTAGCGGCGGTTATACCTCGCGAAGGTGAACCGTTCTTGATCATGAATGAACTGTCAACAAGCCATGTCAGAATGGCTAAAGAACGAGGCTCTCTGGCTGTAGAAGAGGTTTATTTCTGGATGGAGCATCCCTCCTCGACCATCAGAACTTACACTTATCCCTATTGGACAAAGCTGCTGGCTGTGCAGTTACAACAGCACGGTATCTACAAAGGCACCATTGCCTGTGATTCAGGCTACAGCTCGATCGCTGCTGTACAAAACTACCTGCCCAAACTTGATTTTGTCAATGAAGGCCTACTGCTGCGCAATATGCGTACCGTAAAATGTGAGGAAGAACTTAATTTTATGAGGCAGGCGGCTAAGCTCACCGATTATGGCCAGCAGGTATGGCGTACTTTGGTCAAACCTGGAGCACTGGTCGTGGCAGTTGATAAGGAAACTGAGAAGCAGATGTATATTAAAGGGGCATCGCTGTACAAAGGAGCCAAGCTGGAATGTCGCTGCTATAGCCTGAGTGGGCCCGCCTCAGCTTCACCCCATGGTACCGGGGGGGACTGTGATCAAACCTTTGCTTTGGGCCATACAATTGTCAATATTATCATTATCCGTTTAAATGGCTATGTAGTCGAGAATGAGCGCACCTGGGTCTTGGGTGATCCTACTGATCTGCAGCTCCGGGCTTTGCATGCAGCAGTTGAGGCCTGTGAAGCGGCTGCCGCCCGGATGGTTGCCGGTAATGTGGTCTCTTCGATTGACTCTGCAGCTCAGGGAGTTTTTGAGTCCCACGGCTTTGGTCAGTATATTCGTCATCGAACCGGGCATGGGCTGGGGATTGCTGGTCATGAATTCCCCCATGATGTTGCTTTTAACCATCGGCTCCTGCGCGAAGGAGAGGTGTGGTCTGCTGAGCCGGGCATTTACATTTACGGTGTCGGAGGGTTCAGGCATGACGATACTGTTATTGTCGGTAAAAAACGGCCGGAAGTAATCACATCCTACACTAAAAAAGTCGACGACCAGATTATTCAAGTAATTACTTAAAGCAGTTAATCCATGAATGTGTTTAGCCTGCTGCCCCTGAGGCAGCGGGCTTTTTAGTTAGTATTATGAAAAAGCCAGCCCTTGCTAGTGATGGTGTTTATTATTGTATATTGATAAGGTAACGATTTGCCTTAGCAGATCGTTTAATTGTTTGGACATTAGGGTGTCCGGGTATGCTATAATGATTAGGGCTTACTGAATGAGTCTCTGAGAATTCAATCAGTAACGTGCAGAGCTCTTAGGCTTAACTAAGTCATTTTTGCTGTAATTATCGAAGCCTGAGCAGTGGCATTTGCCAAACGTTAACTTAAGCCCTGATAATGTTTCTAAAACACAGAAAAAATACAAATGAAAGTGAATAAAGGGTGAGCTTATGGATTTAAAGAAAGCACTTTTAGCTGTTATAAAGAATCAGATAAGCCCGGCTATGGGCTGCACTGAGCCTGTTGCTGTAGCTTTAGCTACTGCTTATGCTGCCAAGGCAGCAGGAGGTAATGTTCGTAAAGTCCAGGTAAAAACTGACCCTAATATTTTTAAGAACGGCATGGGGGTGTATGTTCCCAATACCGGTAAAATTGGCCTGGATATTGCTGCTGCCGTAGGCGCAGTTGGCGGCAATGCTGATGCTGGTTTGGAGGTGCTGAAGGATATTACTGAGGCCCATCTACAGCAAATGGAAGAGCTGCTTACAGCCAATAGCGTTGAGGTTGAGGTCTTTGGCGAACCTGGCCTGTTGCATATTGTTGCTGAAGTAGCAACAGATCAGGGACACGGCCTGGCCGAGATTATTGAAAAGCACGACAACCTGGTCCGACTGGAAGCCAACAACAGAGTATTATTCAGCAAAAACTGCGGCTCTTTTGAAACAAACAATGCCGAAAAAAGTATCGTCTGCAAACATAGTATTGCCGAGCTGATTGAAGCAGTTGAATCCTGTGAGGAACAGGAATTACAGTTTTTACTTGATGGGGCTCTGATGAATTATCGGGCAGCTGAAATAGGCTTGGAAAAGGGCCCGGGGCTGAGTGTTGGAGCTAATATGAAGCAGTTAATAGATAAAGGCTTATTGGCTAAAGATCTGGCCAATACCACAGCTTTATATGCAGCGGCAGCTTCCGATGCCCGGATGAGGGGCTACTCAATGCCGGTTATGACTACCAATGGCAGTGGTAACCAGGGTATAACTGCTACTGTTCCGGTTTACGTCGCTGCTAAGGAAATGAATATTAAAGGTATTAAGCTGTTAAAGGCCCTGGCTATTAGCCAGTTGCTGACGATCAAGGTTAAGAGCTCAATTGGCTTGCTCTCTGCTCTGTGTTCCTGTACTATAGCAGCTCCGATTGGCTCTGCTGCCGGTATAATTCACCTAATGAATGGCGGTGCCTGCGAGACTCAGCAGTTAGTGAGCAGCCTGACCGCTGATATAATTGGAGCAATCTGTGATGGAGCCAAGCCAGGATGCGCCTTAAAAGTTGCCAGCGGCGTTGCTACTGCAGTTCGGCATGCGCTGATGATTATGAATGGCCTGGTTGTACCCTGTTCCAACGGCATAGTCGGCAGAACAGCAGAAGAATGCATTAAAAACATCGGCAAAATCAGTAATCCGGGAATGGTCAATACTGATAAAGCGATTTTAAATATTATGATGGATAAGTGTAAGTGTAAATAGTACTTTAAAACTATGGGTAACCATAGTTTTTTAATAGCTTGTAACCGCAATTTTACGAATAATACCATTGCTTTATCGCACATATAATGGAGAATGAAGTGTAAATAAACAAGTGCCTAAATGGAGTGGAGAATATGAGAGTTTTGCTATACAGTGCAATATCCGGCCTGGCTACTGTAGGTGGAGGGTTATTGGCTTTAATTATCAGCAAAAAGCAGTCTGACAAACATATCCCTTTAATGCTGGGGTTAGCATCTGGGGTTATGACAGCAGTAGTCTTATTTGACTTATTGCCTGAAGCGATAGAATACACCACTGCCCTGGGGGTGATTGGTGGTTTTGGTCTGGGTATAATTATTATGCTGGGACTGGAATTGATTGTACCTCACCTGCATAAGAATCAGCGGTTAAGCAATACCAATGAATACGTTAAAATGGGGCTGTTCGTGGCTTTGGGTATAGCCCTGCACAATCTCCCTGAAGGCTTAGCTATTGGTGCCGGATATCAGGCAGCGCCTGAACTGGGAGCGGTAATTGCTCTGGCCATCGCCCTTCACAATATTCCCGAGGGGCTGGGTTTGGCAGTTCCGTTATGTGCTGGTGGAATGCATGGAGGCTTGATAATTTTGATCTGTCTGCTGGCAGGGATTTTTACCCCGATTGGCACTTTGGTAGGGATGATGTTTTTAAGCATAAATGAAGCATTTATCGGGATCGCCCTGGCAATAGCGGCGGGAGCCATGGCCTATATCGTTGTAGACGAACTAATCCCCGAAGCCTGGCAGCAGGCCCGCCTGTATACCGGAATCGGCTTTATTTCGGGTATATTATTAGCATTGTTAGCCCATTAAAACGCCCACACCTGGGGGCTGATCAAAGATAAAAAAACTTAAAGTTAAATATAAAAGTATAAGTTACTAACAATTAATTGATTTTCAAAAGCATTTTCAGAAAGGAAAATGACAGCAGAGCTGTTGAAAATGTTTATAAGGCGCTAGGTTCTGCGCCAAAGGAGGTTATGTGATGATAACAATTACCAAAGATAAGTATATTTATCGAATGGACAAGCTGAATAAACCGGTTATGGAAGCTGATCCGGGCAGTATTATTTGTTTTGTAACCAATGACTGTTTTCAGGGGCAGCTAAAAACCAATGCGGATTTAGTTGCAGACATCGATTTTGGGCAGATTAATCCGGCCACGGGCCCGGTATATATCAAAGGAGCTGAGCCCGGCGACACTTTGCAGGTTGAGATTTTAAGTATTGATGTCGCCGAAACTGCGGTAACTGTAGCAGTTCCCAATTTAGGTTTACTGGGGGCTGAGGTTAAATCCTCACAAACAGAGGTTATCTCGATTAAAAATGGGCTGGCCTATTATCGAGAACAGGTTTACCCGATTGAACCAATGATCGGGGTCATCGGAACTGCCCCGTTGCAGGAGGCGGTGCCATGTGGAACGCCCGGGGCTCATGGTGGTAATATGGATTGTAAGGATATTAAAGCGGGCAGCACCTTGTATTTGCCTGTCAATGTTGACGGCGGATTGCTGGCAATCGGTGATGTCCACGCTCTTCAGGGTGATGGCGAGATATGTGGAACAGGTTTTGAATGTGCAGCTGAGGTATTGGTCAGGGTTTCACTGATCAAGAATCAGCAGTATAATATGCCTTTTCTGACCAACAAGGATGAGGTTATGGCAATTGGATATGGCGAAACCTTAAGAACAGCTTGTGAAAGAGCGGCGGCAGGGCTTTTGGACTGGCTACTGAGCCAAAAAACATATAACTTCAACCAAGCCTATATGCTGCTCAGTGCTAAAATGGATCTGCGCATTTGCCAGTTGGTCAATCCCCAAATGACCGTCAGAGCAGTGCTCAGCAAGAAAGACATTTACTGATATGATGAGGATTACAGGCAGCGCTGACAGCGCTGTGATTTATGCTACAGAAATAGATGCCAAGGCCAAACAGCAGGTCCTTACTTTTTTAAATCAAGCTCACTTTGCTGGAAGTGAGGTAAGGATCATGCCTGATGTGCATGCCGGAGCCGGATGTGTTATCGGCTTTACCGCCAGGCTGCTTGATAAAGTAGTGCCCAATATAGTTGGTGTTGATATTGGCTGTGGGCTAGAGGTATGTTGTTTAGGACGGCTGCAGATCGACTACCAACGCCTCAATTCCTTCATAGGCAGTAATATTCCCCATGGGTTCAGGATTAATAAGCAGGCAACCCCGTACTGGAGCAAGCATTTTAAGGAAAAAGTCCGGCAGGTTTCTACCAGAGTCGGCTCAAATCACCAGCGAGATCTGTTGTCTGCCGGCAGCTTGGGTGGTGGAAATCATTTTATCGAAATCGCTGTTAGTCAGAGCGGGAATAAATATCTGGTAATCCACAGCGGCAGTCGGAATTTTGGGTTGAAAGTTGCCGAACACCATCAAAAAAAGGCTGAAAGGCTTTGTGTTGAGCAGATTAAGAGTAATTCTCTGCCCAGAGAACTGGCTTATCTGCAGGGCCGGCATATGGAGGAATACTTGTCAGATATGCAGGTGGCAGTTGACTTTGCTGCTTTTAACAGAAAAGTAATGAGTAAAAAAATAGTGGAGCATTTGGGCTTGGATTATTCTGAGATAGAAAGATTTACTACGATTCATAACTATATCAGTTTACAGGATAACATAATTCGAAAAGGTGCTATTTCAGCTCATCAGGGTGAAAAGGTGATTATTCCACTGAATATGCGAGACGGTTCGTTGATTGCGTTGGGTAAAGGCTGTGCCGAGTGGAATTACTCTGCCCCTCATGGAGCTGGCCGAATCCTTTCTCGCCGTGCAGCAAAAAAGAGTCTGAGTATGGCTGAATTTAAACAGGAAATGAAAAGCGTATACACTACCTCGGTAACCAGCAGAACCCTGGATGAAAGCCCCATGGCTTATAAACCGATTAAAAAAATCACAAGTTTTATCCAGGATACTGTCACTATTGTCGATCAGATTAGGCCGCAGTACAATTTCAAAGCCCATTAAAACAACCACGATAATGAACACCTTATTATACAAAAAAATTATACTTAATATAAATAAAATAAATAATAGGTGCTATATTTATTGAAAATGTGTATAATAAAGGTGCAGTTAAATTTAATCAATGAAAGGTCGTAAAAATATGAAACAAGTAACCATGTTTATGCTAAAGAACTGTCCACATTGCCAGAAAGCACTTAAGATCATGGCTGAATTAATGGAAAATAATCCTAAATACCAGGCCATAGAGATAAAAATGATCGATGAGCAGGCTGAGCCTGACCTGGCTGATCAGTACGATTATTACTATGTTCCAACTTATTATGTCAATAATCAAAAGGTTCATGAAGGGGTTCCAACAAAAGAGAAACTGCAGCAGGTGCTGGAGCTTGCTCAATAGCTTCAGGCTGCTGAAAAAGTCTGCTCTCTGCGTTATACGGTTCTTTGCGCACTCGGCATACTACCTCGTATAGCCTCCTTTTGCGCAGAACCTAGCGCCTTGACAGCAAACATTTTCAACAGCCTTCAAAAAGTAGTCATTTTCATTCCTGAAAATGCTATATAATTAAATATTTTTTAGCTGATTATGCTTTAAAATTTACTTTAAGTGTTTTTCAGTGAGCTTGTACTTCCAACTGGCTCAACTAATGGATTCCTTTAGTTGACATTGGGCATCATATACAATTATAATGGTATTAAAGCAGAGTAAATTGGTCAGAATTTATTTTTTTGACCCTAATTCATAGTAAACTGATCTGAATTAACCGTATTTGAGGTGATTTAATGAAATTGTCAACTCGGGGGCAGTATGCGACGAGAGCCATGTTGCAGCTGGCCTTAAACCGTGGCGAAAAACCTTTATCGATAAGAGAAATAGCTATGGCAGAGGGCCTGTCAGATCAATATTTGGAGCAGATCTTTAGGGATTTGCGCCGGGCAGGGTTAGTTGACAGCATTAGAGGCGCTTATGGCGGTTATCTATTGCGATCTAAGACTGAAAACATCTCTGTTGGAGATATCATAAGAGCAGTTGAAGGCCCTATTCTTCCTGTCAATTGTCTTTATTCAGAAGAAACCTGTGGCAGATCAAGCCAGTGTGTTACCCGCAGAGTTTGGGCTAAACTGCAAAACAGCATGTTAAATGTGTTAAACCAGACAACGCTGGCAGATATGGTGCAAATGGCCAACGAAAAGGAGTGTTAAACAATGAGAAAGGTTTATTTAGACCATAGTGCAACTACCCCGGTACGGAAAGAAGTATTGGAATCAATGCTGCCTTACTTTACTGAGGCCTGGGGCAATCCCAGCAGTATCCATCAATGGGGCCGGACTTCACGAAAGGCAGTCGAGCAGGCCAGAGAAGAAATTGCCCAGTATATCGGAGCCGAGCCCAGAGAAATATTTTTCACCTCTGGCGGAACTGAAGCAGACAACCTGGCAATTTTCGGGACAGTTGAGGCTAAAAAGGGTATGCATATTATTACTTCATCGGTTGAGCATCACGGAGTTCTTGATGCTTGTCAGTACTTAGAAAAGCAGGGTTATGAGGTTACTTATTTGCCGGTCAATGAATACGGACAGGTAAATCCTGAAGATGTGAGAAAGGCTTTACGTCCAGATACAGTACTGGTTACAATAATGTATGCCAACAATGAGGTAGGTACCATCCAGCCAATTAAGGAGATTGCCAGTATTACCAGAGAAGCTGGGGTCTGGTTTCATACCGATGCGGTTCAGGCAGTTGGCAGTATACCTGTCGATGTTAAAGATTTGGGCGTAGATATGCTGACACTGTCGGCACACAAGTTCTACGGTCCCAAAGGGATAGGTGCTCTGTATGTCAGAAAGGGTGTCAGGCCCAAGCCCATAACCCATGGTGGTGGCCAGGAGCGAAAAATAAGACCGGGCACAGAGAATGTAGCGGGAATAATGGGTATGGCCAAAGCTTTAGAGCTGGCTATAGCCGATTTAGATCAAAATATGAAACGCATTACCGGTTTACGAGACCGTTTAATTCAGGGTATCAGGGAAAATATTCCTGAGGTAGTGCTCAATGGGCACGCTACAGCCCGGCTGCCCGGAAATGTAAATATGAGCTTCTTGTATATTGAAGGAGAATCGTTAATCCTGAGTCTGGATATGGTCGGAGTGGCTGTTTCAAGTGGTTCGGCGTGTACCTCTGGTTCATTGGAGCCTTCACATGTTTTAATGAATATGGGTATGGATCACCAACAGGCCCATGGTTCATTGCGGATGACATTAGGGGTGAGTACTACGGCAGAGGATATCGATTATGTAGTCAGCGAATTGACGCAAATAGTCGAAAAGCTGCGGGCCATGTCACCTTTATATAATTCTAAAAACCTATAGAATGGAGAAGAATCACCATGTATACTGAAAAAGTTATGGACCATTTTCAAAATCCACGTAATGTGGGAGAAATGAAAAATGCCGATGCTGTGGGTGAAGTTGGTAGTATAGCTTGTGGAGATATTATGCGCATCTATCTGAAAGTAGATGAAAACGATATTATTACTGATGTATCGTTCAAAACTTTTGGCTGTGCAGCGGCAGTTGCCAGCAGCAGTGTGATGACTGAATTGGTTAAAGGCAAATCCATTGATGAGGCCATGAGAATAACCAAGAAGGATATCTCTGATACCTTGGGTGGATTACCAGCTCCCAAAGTGCACTGTTCAATCTTAGCAACAGAGGCCTTGGAAGAGGCAATTAAGAACTATCAGGCGAAATAAGATAGGGGAGGTACTTATGCAGGATAAGCTAGCAGTTTTGTGGACCAGTGGAGACCGGGAAGTAGCCCTGAAGATGGTCTTCATGTACACCTATAATGCCAAACTGTATCAGTGGTGGCAGGATGTTCAACTGATAATCTGGGGACCCTCTTCTAAACTACTGGCCCAAGATGCTGAGTTGCAGAATTATGTTCAGAAAATGATGGAGGCAGAGGTTGAGGTTGTTGCCTGTAAGGCCTGTGCCGACAGCTTTGAGGTTACCCCAGATTTAGAAGAACTGGGCATCGAGGTTAAGTATATGGGCAAACCCCTGACTGAAATATTAAAAAGCGATGTTAAGCTGGTAACGTTTTAAAAGAAAAGTGGAGCGCTTTGAGCGCTCCAAAGTAAAACGGAGGTTGAGAGGGTAACTCAATCAGAGTTACGGCTAATATTATTATTCCCAAGATATTTCCACTTAAACCTCAAAAGTAGATAATAATGTAATATTGCCTTGTAGCGGTTTTTAATAATACTGCTCATTTTGTGCACTATAAGATATAATGGATTATATTCTGTAATCCGCCAGCATAGCTCAGAGGTAGAGCAACTGATTCGTAATCAGTAGGTCGTGAGTTCAACTCTCATTGCTGGCTCCATAAAAAACACTGTACCTGCAACGTTTTTGGGTTGAGGTACAGTGTTTTATTATTTGATAATTGCTTTTTTCTGCTTATTTTATGCTTATAAAAACGGCTTTAATATTTATTTAAGTAGATTGTGCATCTTTTTCATGGCTATAAAATTAGCTTTTTTCTTTACCAGCTTCAGGATTAAGTTACCTTAAACTAAACCATAAACTCCAATCTTGGCCTCGATCATAAACTGCTAAAGGATTATCTGAAGAATTAACATAAAATGGTACCCAGCCTTCGTGGGTTGCCCCGGCGTATACATCTGTTCTAAATGCTGGATCTGGTCCAATAGCAAAGTCGCTGTCATAAACTACGCCCTCTTCACTGACTGTGTCAAATGAAAACTGAGATAGCTTAAACGGCTTGTCATCTTCTGTTGATACTACTGTAACTTTAAACTTTGCTAAAATATATTCTTTGCCATCTTCTGGAGCGCTATTAAACATGTTTGCATCTTCTAGTAACCTCCACGCTTCATCGCCGCTTATAATCTCAGTCATTACCATATCAATTACTGCCTCTCCATCGATCCAACTATCAATATAGAGCCTCCAGCCTTCACCAATTTTTGCTGGGTTTTTTCTATTGTTTTCAACAGGTGGGGTTGATTCATCTGGTTCTGGGGCAGCATCATCGACAACCTGCTCAGAGGAGTTTAAGTCTATTCTCCTGTTGGTGCCATCATATACAACTTCCAGCCCTACTGCATCAGCTACTACACGTAAAGGCAAGTAGCTCTTACCATTTATTAAAACAACGTCACTATTAATTTGAGATCCGTTCACATATAATCTCAGGTCAGATATTTTTGCCTGTAATTGTGCTGACATCCCAAGCACAAAGAATAGAGCTACAACCAATAGTACAGAAAGCAGCTTTTTTTTCATCTTAGATAACTCCTTTATTTTTTACTACAGCTCCATCTACTTAACGATTACCTTATCCACTTCTACCAGGTCAGTGCCATTTTAAAATACTTGCTCGAACTTATCGCTCAGGGTGAACAAAATCAGCTCTGTTAAACTATTCTTCCGGCCTCTTGTATTGCATATGCTGTTATGTATTTATTAGGGCACTGCTACTTTTTCTTATTTTTAAGAATTTAGTTATCATAGAATAATATGCGCTTGTTCGTCTAAGATAGTTCTATGTGCTCCGATCTATGCTTTAGCCCTGCGTCAGATACTGTTCAAATATTTTAGTTTTCTCATTTATTAAATAATGGTAAAATCCCCTCCCTTGATCTGATTTCAATATAAAAAAATGCAATATAATACTCCAGCCTGTATTATATCTTTTTTATTAATTATAAGTGAAAGTACTGTTATCCTGCAATCAATATCTAAACAAGAAAAGTATAGCATCTTAAATAAAAAAAAAGTTAAAACTAAGGAATCACCGTGCCAGAGGCAATCGGCGATTCCAAAAATAACTGAATTAATTATATCACAGGGCAGATATAATAGCAATAACCAAGCAAGGTTTAGTTGCAGTAAAAATTGTGTTTTTACATAGTTTTTCAGCAAAGCTGTTTCGGCTTCTGCAGCTTTTTTAACCAAATGTTCATTGCGTGATAATTGAGCTAATTCTCTGCTATTCAATAATCTGATATCTATAGTTATCTGAGCATTTTACAATAAGGTTATTATGCTGATCGTAGATATTTACTAAAATGGGATCGGAATCATCGCTGTAGTTAAAGCCTCTGATATTAGCAGTGGAGTAGATCAAAAAATACATTTTCTCGATTAGTTTACCTTTTTCAGCAACAGTCAGGGTATCCCATTTGCTGTTAAAGTACAGGTTAAAGGAACGCCACTGAGGATCAATCTTATCAATGCTTCTGACCACCTCACTTTGTGATTTCAGCAAAGGTTGGAGTGTTTTTTGCAGGTGCCGATCAGTATAATCAGCTGCCGAGTGTAAATCAGGATAAGGGATAGCGTCAAGCTGTGGAAAGCAAAGCTTTTCTCCTTCAGATGTTTTTACTATCTGCTCTCCTCTCATTTTTTCTCCTCGAATGCCGTATATTTGGGATAGCCTGGGGATCTGACTGGTATTGGCTACTGAAAAAACCGGCAGTATTTCAATATAGCCGGTACCAAACTCTGTCAGATTAACTTCCAGTTTTAGAGATCCATCATTCACTGGCGCTGTTTTTTCAAAAAACAAATTGGTAACAGTGTTGCGGATTTTAAAATTTACTTCTGCCCCATCGACAATGTTTGTTTGGGCTTCAATATGTAGTATTGTATCCTCAAAGCGGTACTTTATATCTATATAAACATGTTTATGGTAGATAATGAACTGCAAATAAGCAAAAGCCACAGCGATAACCGTAATTAAGGCCAGGGTTCTTGCTTTTTTTGATTTCAGATTGATATTAAGGTATTCCATCTGATAGTACTCCACTTTTTGTATAAATACTATATTTAACTTTTTAATTGAAAAACCTGCTAATGTTATTTCAAAACTACTGATTCAAAAGACTAATAGTATAAATTGCAGTATAAACTGGTGATTACCAATTGTATAGTGACCACTATATCAGCTAATTCAGTTTTGATTTTAAGCTATTATTGGGTTTTTAGCAATTAAATACCCCTCTCTGAACCATAAATGATCCGGAGAGGGGTTGAGAGGGGTAGTAATATAAATTTACAGGTTGTGCTCTGTAACTGTCTTTCCCATTTTTTTCAGCTTGTCAATTATCAGTTTGACGATGGTTTTCCGTGGCAGAACCCCGAGCTGTTTAAAGGTTATCTGTTGATGGCTGGGATTTTTAGCTCCCCCAATATAGAAGTTTATTATATCAGCCTTTTTCATTAACTCAGCAATAATACTCACGCAGGATTCAGGGTCATAGTTTTCTTGATTTTCCTCTAAAATGTTGTAAACCTGATTGAGGGTTACAGCCCCTTCGGATACAACATCTATTCCGGCAATACTGTATTGAGGAGGCTGCGAAAATGAGGGCGATATCTTGATAACCTCTATCGGTCTGTTCATAACTCTTGCCGCTATTTCAGCGGTAGAGGAGCCGCAAATTATCTTGTAACCGCCATTACTGTTAAAGGTTCTGACAGCCTCTTCGTCGTCCTTTTTATAGGCTGGTGGTCCGGTTAAGATATTCAGTACAGTCGCTTCGCAGCAGGTTAAGACAGCCATCGAGGTATCGTCCAGGCGTCTGCAGTCAGACAGCTCCCAAGCCTGTTGCAGGGTTCCAGTAATCAAATCCTGAGGGTGGTCGATTCTCTTTAAAACCCGGTTTAAATACTTGGTCAGGCCGTCAATACCCCAACCCAGTCCTTTTAACAGGCCCAGCCCGGCCTGAGTGACCCCGTCACTGATCAAGACTATCGACTGGCCGGGTTGCAGTGTGCCAGTTGTTTCTCCGACAATCTCATATCCCAATGAGAAAAATCTTTGCTGCAGCGGTTCAGCTGTATGCTCATCAATTAGCAAAGGGGGAGGGCTCTCATATGATATTACTGTATATTGCCCGTTATTTAAGATATACAGAATTGAAAAGGCGGCAAAAGGGACATTAGTGGTATGAGCTTTATGCATCATAGCTACCACCTTTTCACAGGCCTTAATCAAGGACAGTCCGGATTGGATTAACTTTAATAGTCTGTTGGCACACATGATGGCAGCAATATTGGCCTTTATCCCAGAGCCAATACCGTCACATAGGATAAAAATAGTGTATTCAGCAGTACGGCTGATTAAAAAATAATCGCCGCACACATTCTGGTTGTCTTTACTGGCCTGGGTTATCTCGCATTTGATATGCTTGGCAGACATCTGACTACCCGGGTCAGCGGTACGGGCAACAGGCCTATTTCTCATAGATATTCATCAGCCTTTCAACCAGCTCCTCGCCTTTAGCAGTGCTTTCTCCAAGAAATTTGGCCATGGTCATAGCCATTTCAATCTGATGATCCAGCAGCTCTCTGGCCTGTTCAACGGTTTGCATTTTAATTCGATTTAGCTTTTCTTCGGTCAGTTTTAAACCGCTGATGTCGATGTATACTCCGACATATTGATGAGCCGAAGGGATATAATAGGCAATTTGCTGATATTTTCTTCCATAGTTGGTTATCACTGTTTCAGACTTTTCTATTGTTCCAGTAGCGAGTTTTTCATATTCCTGAGAGTCAAATAAATAAGATATTTTTTTGCCTAACACGGCATTGCCGCATGAAAAATATTCGCGAAAAGCTGGATTCATGGAGATAATTCTTAAACTGTCATCCAGGATCACAATACCGCTGGGGCTGCTCTCGATTATCCTGTCTGTACGCAGTTCGGCAAGTTTGCGCATATAAGGCATACACATTTCAATCTCTGCCATACCTTTAATGACAGCAATCGCTTTTTCACGGCAGCTGCCATAGCCACATGCCCCGCAGTCCAGGCGCTCTGCAGGATTGGCCTTGTCCGTCATTTGGTAAACCTGATCAATCTGCTGTTCAGTAATAGCATCGGTTAACTGCAGGTCTTTTCTGAAATAAGTTGACAGGTCGATTCCGGTTGCCACAGGCTTTTTATAGGGCAATCGGGTTTTTTGCCGGGCATAGTGGATTAAATCGGCTCGACGTTTAAATATATTTTTCTCACTGGTTATCCCCGGACCATTAATACAGCCACCTTCACAAAACAACGGTTCGACAATAGCCAGCTCATTATCTTCGGCTAACATATTAAACAGCATGCTGATATTATCTGCTCCGCTGGTTGTTATAATCTCTTTCTTAATACCGTCATCTTCGATACCGGCAGTTTTGAGCATACCCCCGGGAAGTGCAAACAGCTTGGCATCACCTATGGCCGAGGCATTATCAAAATCGCTTTCCGGGCAGTGATTCAAATCAATTCCATAATCGGTAAATAGCTTATTCAGCTCGGTGAAAGTCAGCACTAGGTCGACTGCCCCCCGATGCTCCAAGCGTTCTGCTTCGTGTTTTTTGGCAATACAGGGGCCAATAAAGACCACCTTTACCTGCTGGCCCAGCCGGTGTTTTAAGAGCTTGCCATGCGCAACCATTGGAGAAACAACAGGCAGGAGGGTAGCTATACTTTCTGACTTGTACTTTTCGACATAATTAATTACGACAGGGCATGCAGTACAGACACCTGCAGTGGTTTTGGGGTTTGAGATTAATTCTTTGGATCGATCTGTGACAATAGTAGCACCTTCTGATGTTTCGCTGACGAAAGAAAATCCTAACTTTCTCAGGGCAGAAGGCAATCGTTTAGCGAGTGCCCTGTCGTAAATTGCACTAAAGGATGGTGCCACGCTGGCAGCTACTTTACTGGTCTTGAGCAGAGCAACCACTGCTTCGGTATCATCGCGATAAACCTTGGCATTTTGAGGACACTCTTTAACGCAGGTTCCACAGTAAATACATTTTTCAGAATCAACATAGGCCTGGCTGTTTTTAATACCTATAGCTTTAACCGGGCAAACTCGCACACAGCGGTAGCAGTCCCGACATTTAGCTGATAATGTTTTAAGAATAGTTGAAGTAGTCTGCATCGTACTCATCCTTTACTAGCTATAAGCTGTTCTCAATTACCTCAATTGCTTTTTCTGCTGTACACTGGGTTAGAATTTGATCGCCAACTTTTATAACTGGCCCTTGCTCACATTTCTCATAACAGAAAGTAGCTTTAATATCAATATACTTTTCTTTCCCTGTCATTTTAAGGTATTGCGTAATACTGTGCAATATATTTTGGGAGCCTTTCAAGAAACAACTTGTGCCAAAACATATTGAAATAACCAGTTTGTTTTCCGGACTTGTTTCAGTAATTGAGACATCGTCAGTCTGAATTCTTTTACGCGGATGATAGTGGGTGTGGAGCATTTCATGAGCTACTGTACTACCCGGTTTTTGCAAAACAGTTTCATATATTTCAGAGATATAGGGATTATCCTGAGGCTTATGCAGCTGGAGCATCCTATCATTATCGTATAAGCCTGAGGTTCGCTTTTGCTTAGTGTGCAAACCGTGATTTATGGGCTGCCCTCCGCCATTGATGCAGCCTCCGGGGCAGGCCATGACTTCAACAAAATCATAGTATTTCTCTCCTGCCTTTACCTTTTCAATCAGCTCCTGGGCTTTTCCTAACCCGCTGACGACAGCAAGCTTGAGAGGGCGGTTATCGATAGTTAGAACTGCCTCGCGCAGCCCCTCTTCCCCTCTTACTGCGTTAAAGATATAGCTGTCCGTTTTCATGCCAGTTAACTTTTCACTGGTATAGCGCAGCACTGCTTCGGTTACACCGCCAGAGTTGCCAAAGATAACTCCCCCACCGGTTTTAAAACCAAACGGCAAATCAAAGGAGTCCTGTTCCAGGCTATTGAAATCCAGGCCCATCTCTTTAATCATGGTGGCCAGCTCCTGGGTGGTGATCACATGGTCAACATCTTTGCCGTATGCTCCGCTGAATTCGGGGCGTTTGGCTTCAAATTTCTTTGCAGTACAGGGCATGATCGATACCATGACAATGTCTTCCGGAGCCAGTTTATGGTTTTTTACTAAATCGTTTTTACTGACGGCACCGACCATCTGCTGCGGAGATTTACAGCTGGACAGATGGGGAAGGTATTCTGGGTAATACTGCTCAGCAAACTTGACCCAGCCCGGGCAGCATGAAGTGAACATCGGCAGTTTCTCCTGCTGCTGCCAACGTCCAATGAATTCATTGGCCTCTTCCACGATTGTTAAATCAGCGCCAAATGGGGTGTCATAAACGTAGTCAAAGCCCATTCTGCGCAGGGCCCGAACAATTTTACCGGTAGTTATGGTTCCTGGCTCTAAGCCAAAGTTTTCACCCAGGGCAATGCGCACCGCCGGTGCCATTTGAGCAATTACAGTCTTATTACTGTGAAGCTCTTGCCAAACTACACCTATCTCTGATTTTGGCAGCAGTGCCCCTGTCGGGCAGACCCGCACACATTGACCGCAGTACACGCATTCAACCTGATCCAGGTTCTTGTCGAAGCAGGGCATAACGGTGGCATTAGCTCCGCGGTAGGCAAAGTCTATGGCTCCGACATGCTGTATTTCGCTGCAGACCCGCACACAGTCTCCACACAGTACACATTTGTTCGGGTCTCTGATAATAGCCGGAGAAGAATCATCTACCGGTCTGTCCTGATAAGAGTTCTCGAATCTGACCTTTTTAACACCTAAACGTTGAGCCAGCTTTTGCAGCTGACAATCGGGACCTTTTTCACATGATGGGCAATTTACTTCGTGACTGGCTAACAGCAATTCCACAATCATTTTGCGCATTGCTCTTACCTCACTGGTGTTAGTTTTGACCACCATATCCTGGGCAGGTTTAATCGAACAGGCCGGTTGCAGGCCCCAGCCCTCAACTTCGACCATGCACAGACGGCAGGCTCCGTAAATACTCATTTCAGAGTGATAACAAAATGTGGGCAATTCTATTTTGGCCTTGCGAATCACCTCTAACAAATTACGCTCATCACTAAAACTTATTTGTTGATTATCTATCGTAATTTTTGCTTTGTTCATTGTAGTTATTCTCCTTATTACGCTTTTATGGCCTTAAATTTGCAGGCATCGACACAGGCGCCGCATTTAATACAGGCCTCCTCATCAATAATATGAACCTGTTTTCTTTCACCTGAAATAGCATCCACCGGGCAAACCCGTTTACACAGTCCGCAGCCAATACACAAATCAGTGAGAATCTCGTAGGAGCGCAGCGCAGCACACTCGCCAGTCGGGCATTTTTTGTCCAGGACATGAGCTAAATACTCATCCTCAAAATATTTAATTGTCGATAATACGGGGTTAGGGGCTGCTTTGCCCAGACCGCAGAGAGAACCCTTCTTGACAACCCCGGCCAGTTCCTTAAGCAAGTGTAACTTCTCCATGGTTCCCCGACCTTCAACAATATCGGTGAGCAGAGCCAGCATCTGCTTGGTACCTTCCCGGCAGACAACGCATTTGCCACAGGATTCATGCTGGGTGAACTGCATAAAATAGCGGGCCAGTTCAACCATACAGGTGCTGTTGTTGGTGACAACCAGCCCTCCAGACCCTACCATGGCTCCGACAGAACTTAAAGAATCAAAATCTAAAGGTAAATCAAGGTGCTCCTGGGTCAGGCAACCACCGGAGGGGCCGCCAATCTGCACTGCTTTGAAGTCAGTTCCGCAGATTTTGCCATCCTTATCTACTACTCCGCCGGCAATATCTCCGACAATATGACGCAGTGTCGTACCAAATGGTACTTCGATTAATCCTGTATTAACTACATGACCGGTCAGGGCAAAGGTCTTGGTGCCGCTGGAACATGCTGTTCCTATTTTCTTAAACTCCTGAGGCCCTACTGACAGAGCTATGGGTACAGTTGACAGGGTTTCAACATTGTTGATAACAGTCGGCTTACCAAATAATCCTCTTTCAGCCGGGTAAGGGGGTTTGGGCAACGGCATACCCCGCTTGCCTTCGATAGAAGCAATTAAGGCAGTTTCTTCCCCGCAGACAAAGGCTCCGGCTCCTTCCATCACGTGAACAGTAAAGCTATGGTTGCTGCCAAAAATGTTTTCTCCTAAGATTCCAGCCTGCAGGGCATCAGCAACCGCTTTATGAACCCTGGTAACTGCTAACGGGTATTCCGCCCGAACATAGATATAGCCTTCATCAGCTCCAATTGCTTTAGAGGCGATAATCATTCCTTCAATAACACTGTGCGGGTCGCCTTCCATTAAGCTTCTATCCATAAAGGCCCCCGGATCACCCTCGTCACCATTGCATATCACGTATTTCTTGTCATTTTTCTGCTTTCGTGTCAGTTCCCATTTAACCCCTGTGGGAAAACCACCGCCGCCTCTGCCTCGGAGACCGGTTTCGGTCATTGCTGTGCATATTTCTTCAGGAGTCATCTTAAAGCAGGCCTTTTTAGCTACAGCGTAGCCTCCTTTGGCAATGTACTCATTGATATCTTCAGGGTCAATAAACCCGCATTTTTCCAGTACAAAACGATTCTGCTGCTGATAAAACGGGATCTCCTCAATGGTATGACAGGGCTCGTCAGTCAATGGCTTTTTGTATAAAAGCCGATCAACAGTACTGTCATTGACAATAGACTGCTCAATGATTTCGGAGACATCAGCTTCCTTTGCTTTGCAGTACATAATATTGGCTGGCATAATAGTTACCAATGGCCCCATTTGGCAGAACCCCTGACAGCCGCTGCCTGAGACCAGATATCCTTCTTCTTCCTGTTTTAGCTTGACAATGGCGTTCAGCCCGCGCTCGTTTATCTGATCGACGAACTGCTGGTATATTTTAAGGCTGCCATTGGCGACGCAGCCGGTGCCAGCACAAACAATTATTCGTTTTTTAACTCCCTGCTCGTACTGCCAGTAGTTGTCTTTTCTTTGTTCAATAGTAATATTACTCATTTGCTAAAGCCTCACTTTTCTGAATGTCTTTTACCAGTTGCACCGCTGTTTCGGGTGTTAGCAAACCGTGCACTTCTTCATTGATTACAATTGCCGGTGCCAGGCCACAGGTTCCCAAACAAGAAACCGTTTCTACTGTAAAAAGCATATCCTTAGTGGTGTGTTCCTTATCTGTCAGGTGCAAATGCTGTTTCAAAGCATCTAAAATGTCAATAGATTTCTTTACATGGCAAGCTGTTCCATCACATATTTTAATCTCATATTTACCTTTGGGTTGAAGAGTAAAGTGTGAGTAGAATGTTGCCACTCCAAAAACCTTAGCTGGCGATATACCTAAAGAAGAGGCTACAAATGTCATCACTTCTTCTGATAAATAACGGTACTCAGCCTGGACAGCCTGTAAGATAGATATGAGACTGTTGGGATTGCGCTCATACCTCGCTAAAATGTTGCAAACCTGTTCAAAGTTTCTTATTTTTTCCATGAGTAACATCCTTTCAGCTTCTTTTTCTTTCTAGCAATTGTTTGGACAATACTGCCAGTGAAGAACTCATATTTTCATTTTGGACAATAACATCTGCTGGAACCATGAGATGGACAGGTGCGAAGTTCCAGATAGCTTTGATGCCCGACTCAACCATTTGATCGCAAACGATTTGGGCAACCTCAGCAGGGGTGGTAATTATGCCAATTTGAATTTTCAGTCGCTGAGCCAGTAGCTTGAACTGGGACAGGTTATAGACCTTTTTACCGTGATATACAGCGCCAATCTTATGGGGGTCGGTGTCAAACGCCGCAACAATATTGAGGCCATATTCTCTAAAACCTTTATAGCCCAGCAGGGCTAAACCGAGGTGGCCGGTTCCTACCAGTAGAGTGTCTTTAACATTGTTATATCCTAAGCAGGTTTCGATTGCCGACAAAACAGATTCAATATGGTAACCAACTTTGGGCTTTCCGGTCGCCCCGGTTACCTGCAGGTCTTTCCTAACCTGGATAGATTTCAAATTCAGGTTTTTAGCAATCGTTGTACAGGAGACATAGCGGTCCTTTTCATCAAATTTCATTTTTAAATACTTATAGTAAATAGGAAGTCTGCGCAGTGTAGGTTCTGGTATCGACACTAGCTCACTATTACCCTGGTCCTTTTTAACCATCAGCTCTCCTCCCAGTTCGTGTTTAATAGATAAAAATATATCGATAAAATTATATTTATATATACTTAATCTGTCAATAGTTTTTTAAACAATTTCTGAGTAAATATCTAACAATAATGCCCGCTCCCAAAACTGTGTCCTTTACAGCCGGCAGCCCAGGCCAAATCGTTCAAGCTGATTGCCTGACTATTGGTCAGTAACAACTGTCCAACTGCTATAATAGCTGTTCAAAAAGGCCCAAATAACAAAAAAAGCCCGATAATTGAGTTGAGCTCAAATAAAAAGGCTTTCTAAGTTAAAACAAAGCAGTCATTTTTCCATCGGCACCGTTATTCGCTAACAGTTATCGACTCAAGGGCAAAGGCCTGAGCCTTTTTTTGATGCCATTTCCTGCTAACATGGCTGTAGTCGAAGAGCAGTACTGTTTTTTGGAGGCAGGGTTTTTGATTGGGCTTCAGTTTTAACGGGTTTAAACTGAAAGTTTCAAAATGAGTGAACTTTAAGATATCTCGCACGGCCAGGTTGCGTTGTTCGGGCGCCAACAGTTGCCGAACCCCATCGTCAGCAAGCAGATTAGAAACCCATCTGGTATAGTTATCAACCTCAATATGTTCCAGACACTCTGGCAGCTGACGATGTTTGAAGTGCTTTAAGAAATCGAGCTTTAGCAATTCTCTGCCCAGCTGGGAGTGAAGCGGATAGTTGGCGGAAATAAAGCTGTACAGCAGTTGAAAAAGTGTTTCGAGGCTGTGTTTTTGCTCAAAAAGCCGATTCTTTCTGAACCAGTCTCCTAAGCCTTCATAAAACCTGAATCCGCAGTCTTCTGCCACAATGTACTTTAAGGTATGGGCGAAATTACCACTGTTATAGAACAGTTCCAGCACTGCCTCCAGGTCTTTTAAGCGCAGCAGCTCAGGATAGCTAATCCAGCTGTTAGCCAGTACTTCATAGGGCGGATAGGATCGGTAATTATAGCCAAACTCCTCCCGTTGATGCCAGAGGGGTGACCCTTTAATCAGCTTCAGAAATCCCAACTGCAGCATCTCGGGCTGTAGATTATAGACCTGGTTAAAAGAATTAACAAAGGAAGCGTAATCCTCATAGGGCAGCCCGGCAATCAGGTCCAAATGCTGGTGAATTGTTCCCAGTTTTTTTATGCTTTGAATACTGTCGGATAGTTTAGGCCAGTTATGGGTCCGGTTTATGGCCTGTAAAGTTTGAGGGTTGGTGCTCTGAATTCCAATTTCAAACTGAAAGCGGCCAGCTGGAACATCCCGCAGCAGGCCCAGTAAATTATCGTCAATAAGATCAGCCCGCATTTCAAAATGATAGCTTGTTTCACTGGGCAGTTCCTTAAGGTAGCTGAAAATCTCTGTGGCAAAGGTTTTGTTGTGATTAAAGGTGCGGTCTACGAACTTAATCTGCTGTACATTCTTCTCTACAGCCAGGTAGTAGAGCTCTTTCTTAATACGGCTCAGCGGCAGCAGCCTTACCTTTCCAGCCAGCCCTGACAAGCAATAAGAGCAGTTGTACGGGCAGCCTCGGGAACACTCGTAATATATAATGCGGTTGGCAGTATTCTTCAGGGTGTTATGGTCATAGGGGTTGGGTACCTTATGTAAATTGCAGCAAGCTGGTTCATTGGCGATGATGTGATTATCAAGCCTGAAGCAGAGACCGGCTATACCTGTTAAATCAGCTTTGCTTCTCAAACACTCCAGTAGTTCAGGCCAGGATTCTTCTCCTTCACCACAAATGATAAAATCTATCCACCGATGATCAGCCAGCAGCTCCTGAGCGCTGTAGGATACCTCTGGACCTCCCAGGATAATAGTGGCCTGGGGCAAAAGGGCCTTAATATTGGGCCCCAGCCGGAGGATGTGATCAATATTCCAAATGTAACAGGAGAAACCGACAACATCTGGTTTCTCCCGATAGATATCTGCCAGGATCTGATCTACAGGCTGGTTAATAGTTTTTTCTAGTAATACGGTACGAGCGAAGGCCGGACCACTCTGATATAGATAGCGGGTTGCCAGGCCGGTATGAATGTATTTGGCGGCTAAATCAACCAGCACAATTTTCACAGTGTTCACCTCATTTATTTAACAATCGCTCCATCTTTTATTATTAACCAGGGCTTTTTCTGTAAACACTTTATATCTTCCAGCGGATTACCGTCAAAAATAACTACATCAGCATATTTGCCGCATTCCAGCGAACCGATTTTATCAGAGATATTACATACCTCGGCGGCAACCATGGTAGTAGCTTTTAAGGCCTGCAGCGGTTCCATACCGTACTCAACCATCAGCTCAATCTCTTTGGCGTTTTGACCGGGTCTGTTTAATGGCGTTCCTGAATCAGTGCCCATGGCAATTTTAACACCGGCAGCAACAGCCATTTTAAAACTCTGAATATGGCTGTCGGCAATGCGCAGCGACTTTTTCACCGCATATTCGGGGATACCTGCTGCTACACCGCCTTTGTTGATTTGATAGGGGGCCACCAGGGTCGGCACCATGGCCACATCATTTGCAAGCATCATCTGAACTGCCTCATCATCGAGAAAGATAGCGTGTTCAATAGAATCTAATCCAGCCTTAATGGCATTCTTAATACCGATAGTGCCCTGAGCATGGGTGGCTGTCTTGCAGCCGACCTTATGGGCTTCTTCTACAGCGGCTCGCATTTCTTCAACAGTTAACTGAGGTGAGCCGGGTTCAACCCCCTCGGTCATTACTCCTCCGGTAGCCATTATTTTAATGACTTTGGCTCCAGCCTTGAGCTGTTCCCGAGCCCCTTTACGAGCTTCGTCAGCTCCATCGACCTCACGGCCCATTTTCCAGCCATGTCCGCCGGTCATACACAGCACCTTTCCGGAAGGAATAATTCTGCTCCCTTCAACCATGCCCTGATCTATGGCTTTCGCCAGTTCAATGTCAATACTATCGTCTGTTCCCATATTGCGTACGGTGGTAAAACCGGCAGCGAGCATCTTTTTAGCTATCATTTGAGCCCGCAGAGTTCTACGAGGAACAGAGTCATGAGCTGTTCGCCACATATCGGCATCGCCTTCGCTGTCAATGTGGACATGGCAGTCGATTAAGCCGGGCAGCACTGTTCGTCCGGCAGCGTCAATTACCTGAGCGTTTGGATATTTATTGCTGTCAAGCTCTTCGGCAACCTCTTTAATCAGGTTATCTTCAATTACAATTATTAAATCTGCCAGTTCGTTATTTACACCTGTGAATACTTTTCCATTTTTTATTATCTTAACCAATCTTTTTACCTCCGCTCGCTTACATTATAATATACTTAACTTTCGCACTGAACCAGCAAAGAAGGATGTACTGATATTGCCTTAAAGAAATTTACCATTACAAATTGCAGCGAAAGTTGTATTATATATTATCAATTATCCCAATAATACTCAAGTATTTTGACAGCTAAGTCAATTGGATTTGAAGCTTTAAGCAAACTTTATTTTGCCACACTTAAAGGATAATATCTGCTTACTGCGAATTAAGAATAGAGTTTGATATATTGGCAGCTGGAACGGAGGTTGAATATGGAATACACCTACAAAAATGGCTACCGGGAGGGCGTTGTGTTTGCTTTTATCAAAGAGAATACTAAAATATTAATTGAGAAAAGGCCTGTTGCAGGTAATCAGGTTGAGATATTTTTTCCCAGCGGTTCCATTGAATTGAAAGATTATCAGGATAATTCAGATTATAAACACCAGGCCCTGATCAGAGAAGTTAGCGAAGAGTTTGCCGGCCGGATCGAAGTTAAAAACTGTATTTACCTGCAAGAGATCTGGGTAGAGTCTGTCAATATTGTCTTTTATATCTATTTAATTACTGATTGGCAGGGTGCTATGCCAGAGTTTACAATAGAAGAAGGCAGAAAACACTCTCTGCTTCAATGGATAGACTTAGATGAGAGGCATCTTTATTTTCAATTTGACAGCGCTTTTGAAATATGTGACAGAATAGAGCGGTATTTAAATATCAGTGAATTAGGGGAGGATTATAGTGAAAAAAGTTTTGGTAACAAGTGATCTGCCAGGTAACTATCTGACTTGGCTGGCTGACAGGTGTGAAGTAACGGTCTATACCGGTCCTGATGAAGTTATCCCCCGGGATGAACTTCTTCTCAGGATTGCCGATTGTGACGGCTTGCTGTCGTTGGTCACAAATACTATTGATAAGGCTGTTGTAGATGCCGCCCCCAAACTGAGAGTAGTCAGCAATTATGCCGTCGGCTACAATAATATTGATGTAGAGTATTGTACTCTGAAGGGCGTAAGGGTCTGTAATACGCCGGGGGTATTAACTGAAACTACAGCAGACTGTGCTTTTGCCTTATTGCTGTCGACCGCCAGAAAAATAGTGGCAGCAGATAAGTATGTCAGAAGCGGTGCCTTTCAGGGCTGGAAACCGGATTTGTTTATGGGCTACGATGTTTTTGGCAAAACCATAGGTATTGTGGGCATGGGCAGAATCGGTCAGGCGGTTGCCCGCAGAGCAACTGGCTTTAATATGAACGTTATTTATTTTGACAGCTTTAAAAACGATGATATTGCCGGAGCAAATAGAGTAGACTTTAAAGAGCTGCTGAAGAGATCTGATTTTATTAGTCTGCATGTTCCCTATACTGAAGACACCCATCACTTGATTGATGCAGAAGCTATGCAGCTTATGAAACCAAACGCCATTTTGATTAACACCGCCCGTGGACCGGTTGTAGACGAGGCTGCATTAGCATTGTGTTTGAAAAATGGTACAATAGCAGGAGCTGGCTTAGATGTATTTGAACACGAGCCGCAGGTGCACAGCGGTTTGTTAAATCAGAGTAAGGCCGTTTTGCTGCCCCATATTGGCAGCAGCTCTGTTGCTACTCGTCATAAGATGGCGGAAATGGCTGTTAACAACCTGTGGAATGTCTTAAACGGCGCGGAGCCCTGGCATGCAGTTAATGAATTGAGGGAGGATATAAGATGAACTCATACGATTTGATACGATTTATTAGTGAAAGTAAAAAGAAGACCCCGGTTACGGTTTACTTATCAGGGGATTTAAAGGAAGTTAATTTTGGAGACCTGGACTTTTTCGGTAATGATCAATTTGGCGTTCTGCTTTGTGAACTGACAGAGTGGCAACAGCTGAATGAGCAGTATGGAGCTAAGTTCAGCAGAACCAAGGTCTTAAATGATAGAAGAAATTCGGCCATTCCTCTGTTAAATTATGAAAAAGTCAACGCCCGCATCGAGCCCGGAGCCTTTATTCGAGAGATGGTTGAAATCGGCGACAACGCTGTCATAATGATGGGCGCAGTAATCAATTTAGGTGCTGTCATTGGTGAAGGTACTATGATTGATATGAATGTGGTCATTGGTGGCCGGGGCACTGTAGGAAAAAATTGCCACATTGGAGCGGGGACGGTTATAGCCGGGGTTATTGAACCACCCAGTGCCACCCCGGTTATCATCGAAGATGAGGTTTTGATTGGTGCCAACGCCGTGGTTTTAGAAGGGGTACGTATTGGCAAAGGGGCTGTTGTTGCTGCCGGAGCGGTTGTTACTGAAGATGTGCCGCCAGGAGCTGTCGTAGCTGGAACTCCTGCCAAGGTTATTAAAATGAAAGATGAAAAAACAACGGCTAAGACTCAGTTGGTGGAGAGCCTCAGACGCCTTGATGGGTAGGAGGCTCGTTCCACGGACGCTCATATAATTGGCTTGGCTATGCGTCGCACGCTAAAATTTTTCCATAGATATACTACCTCGTATTATCTATGT
>JANQLZ010000134.1 GCA_028280325.1 Bacillota bacterium | reverse complement strand
GATACCCTCCTTTATTACCACAGATTCAGTGCTTCAGGTATACCATGTCTTTTATAATTATTCCCTGAGAGCTTTAGAAAAGGATATGCTAATTGGGTATGCCGAAGAGCTCACTGAGAGCATGATAGATAAATCTGTCTATCTATATAATAATGCAGCTAATGAAGAGGTTAAGAAGGCCCTGCTTAAAAACATTTCATTTTTTGCCACAGCATGGCTTGCGCTAGAGAAAGAATTGCCTGATTCTATACCAGAGGAAGCAGCCAATTTAGCTCAGGCAGAGTATCAATTAATCCTTGATGAGGCAGGATTTTTAAAATCAAAGATATTTCCGTTTGAATTAGATTATAGTCAGTATAAACCCAGAGGACACTATACCAGAGAAGAGGTTTTTAAAAGATATTTTAGAGCTATGATGTGGTATGGCCAGGTAGCATTTCCGCTCTACAATATAAAAAGCAATGGAGAAGCAGAGAGGAACATTGAGCAAACTCTGCAAGCATTACTTATAACTTACGCAATATTTATGGAGAAAGATGATTCTAAAGACATCGACTTGTGGGAGGGTATTTTTGAACCTACTAATTTCTACGTAGGAGCTTGTGATGACCTGACAATTTATCATTATAAAGATTTATTAATAGAAGTCTATGGAGAAAGCCCAGATATTAATCTATTAGCTGATGCAAAGAAACTTAATGAATTTTTTTTAGAAGCAAAAAAACTACCTGAACCTGAGATTGTTGCTGAGTACACGGAAGTAACTACTCCGGTAGGAAAACAAATGAGATTTATGGGACAAAGATATATTCCCGATGCTGAAATATTGCAGAAGCTGGTCAAACCAATTCAAAGACCTATTCCCTCGGGGCTGGATGTTATGAGCGTTATGGGTTCAGAAAGAGCAGCTGATATTCAAATAAGAATTAATAAAGAGAATGAAAAGTGGTCACAATACCCAGTTGTTTTGGAAGAGTTGAAAGAGAAATTTGACAAGCTAAATCAAGATAAATGGCAGTCAAATATGTATTATGGCTGGATGTGGACACTAAAGGGATTATTAAAAAAATATGAGTCTGGATACCCTTCATTTATGACCAATCAGGCCTGGGAAGATAAATCTCTGACCACGGCTTTAGCAAGTTGGTCTGAGTTAAAACATAATACGATATTATATGGTAAACAAAGTGCCGCAGAGTGTGGTGGCGGTGGGAGTCCCCAGGTTAAAGGATATGTTGAGCCAAGTATCGAGGTGTATGATAAATTATTATGGCTAACCAAGTATTCACGAGAGAATCTCAAAGAGAGAGGCATATTGACAGGCAGTATGGAGAGCAGGCTGCAAAAATTTGAAGACTTACTCGAGTTTTTAATCAACTGCTCAATAAAACAGCTTCGAAATGAACAGCTTAGCGAAGCTGAGTATAATGAAATATTGACCTATGGCGGTTATCTGGAGTACCTAACTAGCTCCTTTGCCGGAGATGGTATAAATTGGTTTGAAATCACTTCTGAAACGGATAAGAATATGGCTGTTATCGCTGATATTCATACCGTTGCTCCCAATCAATACTCAGATGGTGGCTATTTTGAGGTGGGGGTTGGTCCTGCCTATGAGATATTTGTGGTTGTTCCCATAGCTGAAAAGTTATACCTCACCAGGGGTGCGGTATTTAGCTATTACGAGTTTTTATCAGAAGTACGGCTTACTGACGAGGCATGGCAGGAGATGCTAAAACAAGGTCAGCAACCGCCTCAGCTTGAGTGGATGAAAGAGCATATCGATTACGGGAATGAATAAAAGCAAAACAACAGGTACTTATTATTCCAGGTTTGTTGTAGAACGATGTGACCTTGACTAATGTAATAGATGTTTTTGTTAATGCGATATCCCCAACAATGTTGCATTAGCAATAAAAAGAATTGCACAAGTGGCGAATTATATTGCACCATAGTCGTGTATTCGTCGACAGACAGGAGTATGTGATGAAAAGGCTTTCAATGCTTATAGTTCTCGCTGGTATTATTTCTTTGGTAATTTTCTTTACGATAACCAAGAATGATAATGAAATACATCTTGCAGCAGTTGGAGATATATTATTGTCAAGAGATGTGGAAAAAAGAATGGAAGAGGAAGGTTTAGACTACCCCTACAGGCAGATAAAAGAGTTCATTTCAGAAAAAGACATTGTGTTCGGCAACTTGGAAAATCCAATATACGAAGGAAATAATCCGGTTGGCAAAGACCCTGACTTGATATTTAAAGCCAAGAACGCAAATGCAGTAGAATTAAGAGAAGCTGGATTCACAGTTTTAAATCTTGCCAATAATCATACCATGGATCATCAAGAAGTCGGTTTAGTCAGCACTATGAAAGCTCTGCAAGAAAATGGCATTGATTATATTGGTGCTGGTTTCAGCTATGATGAAGCGAGAAAGCCCTTAGTGATAGACCATAAAGGCGTAAAGATTGGTTTTTTAGGTTATAGCGCATTTCAACCCAAAGATGTTAATTTTATAGATAAAGCAGATATTTGCAGGGTAAGTTCTGAAATTGGCTCTGAGATTGAAAAGGCAAAAACAAAGTGTGACTTTTTGGTGGTAACAGTACATTGGGGTAATGAGTTTCATTTTTATCCCAGTGAAAATCAAAGAAGTCTGGCTTATGCAATTATTGATAGTGGAGCTGACATAATACTTGGACATCATCCCCATGTGCTTCAAGGGATAGAGCGATACAACGATAGGTTTATTTTTTATAGCTTAGGAAATTTCGTGTTTGATAGGCAAATCCAGAAGGGCACTGATGAATCAATTATTCTTGATTTAGTTATTAAAGATAAAGCAATCAATGATATAAGATTAATTCCTGTTAAAATAATAGACTGCCAGCCTACTTTAGCTGCAGAAGATGTGGCAAGGGGTATTTTTGAACGGCTGCAAAAGTATTCTGAAGGGCTTGGTGTCGATTATAAGTTTGATAGCGGTAATAATGAATTATCTATTAAATTAATTTCAAGGTGAAGATCCTGCAAAATAAAAGACTCAGCTAAAACGACAGCGGCCAGCAGTATGCTGGCCGCTTCTTGTAACTAAGGGTTGAGTTACTCAAGATTTCGAAGTATACATATAAGCGCCTGAATGTTGACAACAAATATCAAGAAAAACCAAAACCTTCTGTTTATAATTAAAACAAGAAAGAGCTCATCGAGACAATGGACTTGAAAGGAGGTAATCTATGTACTCATGGTATGACATAATACAAAGGATGAAAGGCTTAATAGAAGAAAACATCGAAGAAGTGCCCAGGTTATCTGATATAGCAAAAAAAATAGGGTATTCATCTTTTTACTTAACAAAGAAATTTCATGAAATAGAAGGTATCTCTTATAGAGAATATGTATTAATACGTAGGATTCAACATGCAGCACTCAATCTATACACAACAAGAGATAGAGTGATAGATGTGGCGATTAAATATGGTTATTCTTCTCAAGAAGCATTTACAAGAGCTTTTGTTAGAGTTTATAAAGTTAGTCCTTCAAGGTATCGAAAAATGCAAAAACCAACCGCACATTCTGAAAAGAGTGATTTGCTAACTATCAATGGACTCACTGAAATAATGAATACAGAAGGAGGAAAAGAAATGAAGCTCTATGTTAAACAAATGTATGATTGGAATTGTTATGCGTATTATGCGGAAGATGTTGATAAAAAATATTGGGAGTATTTTGAAAATGAACTGTGGTGGAAGTTAGGAAATAGCTTTATTAAGCAATATGATGGCGTAAAAGATTTCAAATATTGTGCTGCAAATTTCACAAAGTATGGGGAACTTGCTATTAAGCAACGGTTAAAAATACTTCCTACTCCATGGGAAAAAGCATTAAGTCTTTTTATAGCAGAAATGAAAAAGCTTAATATAGACTGGTATGTCCATGGCAGCACTGCAATGGCTCTTTGGGGTTTAGATGTTGCACCTAAAGATGTAAATATAATTATAGCCAATTATTCCGACTTTGATAAAGTGAGGAGCCATTTTTACAAATTTGCGATTAGACCCATAGAACGTTGTGAAAACTGGATGATGAGTGGGCTTGGTGATATTTTTATGAAAGCAGTAATTTGCTTAGCTTTTCACAATAAGGAGCTTGAACCATATGATACGAGTAATCTTTGTCAGATAACTTACAATGGCGATGAAATATACATATCAAGTTTGGAAATGCTCAAAAAGGACAATGAAAATTTTAACAGACCAGATAGAATATCGATGATAGAAAAGAAAATTGATGATCTTAGTTAAATGAGGCGGCAAAGTAGATTCAAACAATATATAATTGGCTATACATCATAAAAATATATGCTAAACACAACCATTTAAATAATGATTGTGTTTTTGCTTTTGTAAGATTGAATATAATAGCTTCTCAAGTTTTACTACCTTAATCCAAGCAGAAGTTTCAGCATCTTGGCGTAAACTGCCGGATATTCCGGTTGAGGATCTACCAGAGCCAGCAGATCAATGCCGTTAGTGAATGCCAACAGAGCTGTAGCTGTCTGTTCAACCGACATGGGGAGTTTTGCACCGGTAATGGCCACACGTTTTTCCAGGCTTTTTTTAATTTCATCTTGTGTAAGATGAATCCGTTCAATGAGCTTACTGCGTATGGCATCGTTTCGCATGGCCTGGATAAAAAACTCGACTGTAAGGACCGCCCAATCACGGGTATCCTCAATCTCAGCAAAAAAATTTTTGGTAATTTGATCGTGGGTTGATTCAAGAGAAACACCGGCTGTCAGTAGTTCCTCATTGACATATGATGTAATTTGCTCGTCAAGGCCTCCTAGATCTTCGGTAAGGTTGTTGACATATGATGTAATTAGCTCATCAAGGTCTCCCAGACCTTCGGTAAGGTTGTTATCCAGCAAAGCGAGATAGAGATCGTCTTTGCCGGAGAAATTGGCGTATACTGCCCCTTTAGTGTATCCTGCAGCTTCAGCCACCATGTCCAGGCTGGTACCATGAAAGCCATAACGGGCAAATACAACTCGTGCTGCTTTAAGCAGTTCCTCCCTGGTTCGGGCTTTAGCCTCAGCACGACTTAAGCGTTTTTTTGTAGGCATTTTGCTACCTTCCTTTGCTTTCTTAGCAACTGATATTAATGTTGTACTTGAAATATCTTAAAAATCTCGTTGACATACTCATGGGTATTAAGATACTATAGAGTATATAATACTAAGAAGTATTTTAATACTAATCAGTATATCAAAAAGAGGCATGGAGGTAAAGAGCTTATGATTGAAATCACCAATCTAACCAAGCAATACAAAAATGGTTTTAAAGCCAATAAAGAAATTTCGTTAAATATATCTCCAGGAGAGATTTTTGGCCTGCTCGGGCCTAACGGTGCCGGTAAAACTACTTTAGTCAATCAGTTGATCGGGTTATTGAAGCCTACTTCGGGTTCCATAGTTATTAACGGAGTTGATGTAGTGGCAGATCCGGCATCATCCAGGCGGCTTTGCTCCTTGCAGCCCCAAAGTCAGATTCCCATTGATGGCCTTACTCCTAAAGAGGCCATTGAACTCAGTGGACGTATTCGAGGTATGGATAAAAAAACTGCTCGTCACAGAACTGATGAACTGATACAGAGGCTACAGCTTGAACAATGGGCTCAACTACGTGGAGAGAATCTTTCCGGTGGTGTTCGACGGCTGACTGCCTTTTGTATGACCTGTGTTGCACCTGCCAAAGTCCTGGTGTTAGATGAGCCGACCAATGATGTTGACCCTGAGCGTCGGCGTCTGTTATGGAAAGAAGTAAAAGCTATCGCCAATGGGGGCTGTACGATAATTTTGGTAACCCATAACGTGCTTGAGGCGGAGCGCTCTACTGACAGGCTTGGTATTTTGCATAATGGTCGATTGATACGGCAGGGAACTCCTGGATCTTTTCGGGACAAGGAGGAGGATAATATGATCCTTGAGTTGACCCTGGAGCCGGGCAAAAATCCTGCAGGTATAATAAGTCAGGAATCTAATGCTCTAAGGTTGGGGCAGCGAATTTTATGCCCCGTAAAGATAGGGGAAGTAATTGAGCGAGTTAGTTGGGCTAATGATCTTAAAAAAAACCGACTGATTGAGGAGTTTTCCATTAACCCACCGAGCCTGGAGGAAGCCTATCTCAGGATTGTGGGCATCGGAGGTTCAAATAATGCACAGGAGAATTAATATGAACAACTTTTTTAGACAGTATTTTTTACTGTTAAAATGGCAGCTGCTTCGGTTAAGAATGATAATTCCCCTTTTTGCTGTGATTCAAATAATGACCGGTATAGGTTTTATTGTGGGTCTGGGCTTTATTTTACCGGAAATAGACTCCAAAACTGCACTCTTTTTTGTAACAGGTGCGCCGACATTTATTCTAACCATGGTCGGGATGGTGCTGGTGCCGCAGATGATTGCTGAAGATAAGAGTTCGGGCAGTTTTACATATATCTGGTCCCTGCCTATTTCCAGGATTACCTATCTGCTCGCTGACCTCACTGTATGGTTCTTTTCAGCGCTGCCAGGAATTATATTGGCTCTCAGTATAGGCAGTTGGTATTACGAGTTTTCACTTTCTATGAGCTGGATAATTGTACCAGTGACGCTTTTGGTCAGTATTACGGCAAGCTGTTTGGGTTATGCCATAGCACATCTTATATCGAAGTCTCAAATTATTCTTTTGGTTACTAACCTTTTGGTGTTTGTAATATTCTTGTTTTCACCTATTAACTATCCTCTGGAGCGCCTTCCGGTGTGGCTGCAAAACGTCCATATGGTACTTCCCTATTTTCATATGGCCGATTTGATGCGTAGTTCGCTAACCGGATATGAAACTGCATCTAATATAAGAGCTTTGCTTATCGTGAGCACCTGGATGCTGGTGAGTTTCGTTTCTGTATCGATTGTGTTACAAAAAAGAAAATGAATACAAGCAAACACTTAGGGTCTGTGTTTTATTGCTACTTGTCTTTGCATTTCATTTTCTCAGAAAAAATGAAAAGAAACTATTAACAGGACATAATGATGTCCTGTTTTGTGTGTTATATTTTAATAACAGGCTTGAGTTTAATAATTGAAAGTTTTGAAATAGTAAATAATTAGAATTAAAGAAAGGAGTACTAATAATGATTAATAACTCAAACATAACAGCTTTACGTCTAAAACGACAGCATCTGATAGATCAAATAAGTGAGCAGGAATACAATCAATTATATAAAGATTGCTCACCTGTTCAAAGCGTATATTGGAGTGGCTTTGGTGAACCCCCAGTTTTATCATTTAGAACTACATTTGACGATAAGGAATATAATCGAAAACGGCAGTTTAACAGGAGCTTAGTTAAAGGTCGGTTTCAAGGCTCAAATCTCGGTTGGATTGAACAGGAAGATTTTGAGGTGTTTGCTGGCCTGGCCAGGAGTTCAATTAAGAGCTATACGCCTTTACAACAAGAAATACTTGACCTCATTAAATTAAATGGCCCTATGAATATTCAACAGATTAAAGAGATTACCGGGCAGTTAGTTAAAAAAATAACGCCTGCACTGCACAAACTTCAGAAAGCATTTTTGATTTATGAAGATCAATACAATGGTGAGTGGGATAGAGCTTGGGGCTTGTTTAATGAAATGTTTCCGGAAGTTAACATAAATAAATTCACTCAGCTTGATTCATTGAAAGTGCTGATAAAACGCTTTGCCCATAGAAATGTTCTTTTTAATGCAGCCATGATTAAGTCATTCTACCGGGCTAAAGTGAGGAATATCCAGGATGCGATCAGGCTGTTAGTGGAAGACAAAGTAGTGGTTGAGTATGAAGATATGTTTTTGCTAAAGAGCGATTCTAAACTATTGTCATCGCACACTTTTGATTTAAAACCATCAATATTTATCATGCATCGTAATGATTTTTTAGTTAAATCGAATGAGTATTGGCTTAAAGAAAAATATCAGCATGAATTGTATGACATTTTGCAATATATTTTTATTGATGGTGAGTTTGGTGGAGCAGTATTAGGTAAATTTAAGTATGGTCCATATATTATCGAAGATGTGAAAGTTGATAATTGTTATATATCCAGAAAAGATGAAATCATTGAAGCTATCTACGCTGTTAATGACAGAGCAAAAAGCCCGATAAAGAGGTTTTTAGGGAGCTGTGATGGCTTCTAATATTGGATAGTTAAACAATTAACATGTGAAATGATATTGAGATTAAGGAGGCATTTTAAATGATCACGAAACTATTGTGTGTCAACATCAGTTCGAAGAATCCCCAAAGGCTGGCTCAGTTCTATCAAACGATTGGGGTTCCAGTTTTTGTGGAAGACCAGAACTATGATGGATGTAACTTGGGTAATCCTGCGAACGAATCAAGTGTTTGTGTTTGGGACGAAAATAAATGGGGAAAATCTACAGCTGGTTATGTTACGATTGTCTTCAGAGCAGATGATTTACAGCAGACATACGAAGAAATAAAAAGTAAAGGCATCAAAATTGATCCTCCTCGGATAGCCGACTGGGGCGGCCAGGAAATGGTTTTCAATGATCCGGATGGAAACATTGTGATGCTGCTAACGTAAATAATGGTAGGACTTAGATAATATTAGGTCTTAAATAGCTAAACTCAAAAGGATACTTGTATATATCAAAAAATAATGGTAAGCTAAGTTTCTTACTGTCTTGGAATGAGAAGACTGTAGCAGCGTTTATCCTGGTGAAAGGGTAGCGTAATGTTGCCTCCTTTTGCTAAAGAAGTCAGAAAAATTGTTTATGAAAAGAGGGGAAGTCGTGCATAGTTATGAAATTCTAAAATACGAGAAGGAAAGAGATCAAAAAGCCATTATTTCAATGTTGTCTGAAAACGATTATTATACTGATGTGTTTATGAAAAATGATGAAAATCATGCGGATTATATTTTTGTGGCATATGTCAATAAGCAAGTAGCAGGCTTGATTTCATTTGATGGCATCAAAAGAATTGCCAATCTGATATTGTCTGTAGCTAAAGAATATCGCAGGCAAGGCCTGGGCTCAAAATTATTAGAGTATGCAGAGGATATCTTTCTGAAACATGAGGTAATTGAACACTCACGCTTTCTTAAAGTTAAAGATGAAGATACTGTTTTTAAGCAGTTCTTAATGAGCAAAGAATTTAGAGTATCTCTTTCATTCTACTCAATGGAAAGAGAGGGTAGTTCACTCCCAGCACCTGAGATTAACGTTAGGAACTATGCAACAGGCGATTATTATGATTGGCATAGAATTGAAGAGGTCGCCTTTTTTAAGATGCGTGAGAGTATAGGTGTATATCCCTCACATTATTATCCCCCCCTTGATACTGAAAAAAGTGAATACTTAAAGGATAAAGATAACAGATATGTTCTGATCGAAGACAATAAAATCATTGCAATTGCCATAGTTAGAGGTAATGAGTTAGAGTCTATAGCAGTTGCTCCTGAATATCAAGCTAAAGGTTATGGGTGTAAATTTGCATCATATTTAATTAACAATATTCTCAAAAACGGTCATAGTAAAGTTACTTTAGGTGTCGCTAAGGGCAATTCTGCAGTAAAATTGTATGAAAAGCTTGGATTCAAAGAAACTCAAATGGGTCATGTATATGTAAAATACTACAGGCCTGATACCAGAATGAGAAAACCCCCAAGCCATATGCTTAAGGTTTAACAATTTTAGTGTGTTTAATGCAAATACGCGATTTTCAATGAATCCCAAGCTTTGCTACCAATAACGGTAACCAGTTTTTTTACTCAGCAAAGAAAGCAACTCCATCTGTTCTGTAACACTTAACTTTACCCCCGAATCTAGGCTCTGGCTCTCCATTTACTTTACCAGCAAGCATTTTTTCTGCACCAACTAAGAGTTGGTTGACAATAGAGGATGGTACTTTTAACTGGTGATGACTGGAGTAAATCCAGTCAATGTCTTTAAGCAGGCCTTGCATTTTAATCATGCTTGCTCTATAGGCATAAAAATTGCGACCCGGCCCAAACATATAAATAGGCCCGGGCTGCAAGCTGTCTCCACCAATCATCATACGATGTTTACGGTCTAACAGCCCGATACTGCCAGGGGTATGCCCGGGAATTAATATAACTTCAAAGCAATAATCTCCGATCTGAAAAACATCACCTTCCCAAACAGCATTCATGGGGGTAGGAACGGTTGCTTTTGAATAGTAATAATCAAATTCTGCCGGGTGCATAAAACATTGCTCAAAATCTGCTGCATCACCGATGTGATCCCTGTCGGCATGGGTATAGATAACTTTTATTGGCAGATTGGAGATATCTCTAACCTGTTTTAATAAATGATTACCCCCTAAGCCCGTATCTACAAGCAAAATATTTTGATTGTCAATAAACATAAAGCTTCTCACAGCGCCTTGCTCAATGCTGTAAAATCCTTTATTTATCTCATTAAAATTAAACTTTTCCATTGTACTTCCCTTCATAATATTATTTTATTGAACTTATTCCTTAATTGTTTTGCATGATTATTCTAAGTCTGTGTTTTCCTTAATTTTTCTTTTAATGTCGGCATCTCCGTAGGAGAGCAGTATGCCAAAATCATATGCTACCTGATACCTTTCCTGTCCTTCATACTTGCCAGCAGCCACCAGTGTGGCTTTTCTTTCCTTGAGTGCGTCATAACGCGCAAGGGTTTCATCATCTTTGTAAAAAAGGATATTGAACTTATTTCTGTTCATAGCAGCGGGGAACAGGTCTGTCAGAAAGCCCTCGTCTTCGTTACAGCAGTAGATGCCGTATTTTTCAGCAATTTCCTGGGCGTAAATCATATGCTCGTCACGCAGCTCACGTTCATCTACCGGGGCACCCAGAGCTAAATACTTAGCTCCACAAGCTACTACTTCGGCAAAGGCAACCATAATACCAACTACTCTCGAGAAAGCATCTATTTTTCTGGGCTTTCCTTCGCCGTAAAATACTTTGCGGTCATCCGGAGATAAAAATTCTTCAACCTCAAACATATAACCTTCCGGTCCCATAAACATCAGGCTCTTAATTTGGAGCTCTTCACTATAATGGGGTTTGTGGGTAAAATCTATGCCAGCGTTTTGCAGACGTTTTACCATTTCTTTATGATTTTTAACAACTAAACTCGTCAGCACGCCATCCCGGGTAGTAGCTTTGCAGGCACCTCGAGATCGATCTACTGCACCAATATAGGCACCAGGGCACGTTTCGTATATCTTCGACCACCCCTGATCACAGACTAAAGGTAATTCCAGCGTTTTTTCAAAAAACTCACAGGCTGCCATCAAATCATCGAAGTACAGAAAGCTTATCTTGCCATAGGTATCTAATTTCGCCATTTTTACTCCTCCTAATTTGGTATAATACAAGAACACCCAGTAAAAGTTTTGCTATTATTTTCAATAATTAGGGCTTACTGATTGAATTGCTAGAATTCAATCAGTAATAAGCAGAGCTCGAAAATGGCTTTACTAAGCCATTTTAGCCGTAATTATCGGCGTCTGAACAGTGGCGTTTGCAAAACGTCAACTTGACAGGTGCAAGGTTTTTTCATGATTTAAAGCAATACTCTTGCACCTGTCAAATTCAAAAAGCCTTAAAAGCAATATAACTACAGGCTTTTTGAATTGTTCAGTAAGCCCTAATTATTTCTCTAAATAAGCCTCTAATTCCTTTTGATTTAT
>JANQLZ010000132.1 GCA_028280325.1 Bacillota bacterium | reverse complement strand
GCATAATTCTGAAAGCCTGTGTGAGTGATACTTTCAGGCAGTTATTAAATCTTTTTATGAAGTATCATTAATGCGATAGCTGTAACGATTGCTTGAACGATAGCTTTAACGATAGTTTGGCAATTGTAGTGCGATTGTGGGGCAATTGTTTGGCGGTTGTTTTCCGTTGCCGAAGGCGACAAACCAGTTGCTCAGAAAACCCACTCCAGTAGTTACTCTATCTTAAGTTCTGACGCCAGTATGCTGAGCTGTTTTGCATGCAATAGTTCGTGCCAGATCATTCTTCTGAGAACCTTTCTGTAAGACCATTTTTCGCCATTAGCAGTACAGATAGTTTTTCTGGAAGCAGGGTCTAATAATAACAGGTCTCTTAAAAAAGTAACAGTAAGGTCCTGAACCTGGTTGAGTTTGGCTGCCGGGTCGGTTGCCAACTGTCTCCAATCCCGTACAACTGTTTTAACAATGGGCAGCCTGCTCATATACCACCATTCTGCTATGGCTATGTGGTCTATCACTTCATTAGGGGTTCTTTTTTCTGCTAACAATGGGATAGCTCGTTTGTTGAGAGGAATCTGATCCATTGCGTTCCTGATATATATTTTTATCAACTGCAGTAGTCCCAGGGTATTGATCACTTCATCGTTAGAGAATGCGAGCTTATCGTATTCAAAAAAGCCCTCACTGTCTGCATTTTTAGGGTCTCCGGTCGACTTGACCTCCTCAGTAATCTCCAGCCTGAAACTATCCTCTTGATTTTTGTTTAGCCATTTCTTAGTCCAGATTATGTCTTTTTTTAATTCGGCTAAGGCAATTGATTTTGGCCCCCAGCCACAGGCCCCGGGCCACTCAAAAGCGAAAATCAAAGCATTATTGTCATCGTCAACTTCAGCATATGCTTGAAAAACCTTCATTATTTTCATTCCCTGCGTAGTTTTTATTGGTAAAACTAATCCATTACTATCATAGCATACCAAACATAATGAACATCTGGAAACCCTTAAATAGAGTTAGCAGTAGATGCTGTTGTCAGGTGGCTGTGGGGGAGGGGAAAGTCAGCAGTTTATTCAATTATATAACAGTTGCCGATCACGCTTTTGCATTTAGATTTTAAGTCGGTAGCCTTTTTGGATAGCTCGTATACTGTTTTGAATTTGCAGGATTGATTAGTAACTCCGGCAATTGAGAGCGAATGCAATGGAAATCTTTCAATAATGCCATGTCTGTTTTTGGCAATCAAGCAGCCATTAGCCAGATCTTTTGCCGTGTAAAATTGTTTGGCCTTGTTCTGGAACTGTTCCATAATATCTGTACAGAGCTTATCTAAATGGTTGCTTTTTAAAACCACTACAAAATCATCTCCACCGATATGGCCAATAAATTCATTTTTGGGGATATTGTTCTGCAGGATTTCAGCTAAAGCTTTTAGTATCAGATCTCCTTTTTCAAAGCCATAGACATCATTAAACGCCTTAAAGTTGTCTATATCTATGTAAAGTGCGCAAAACGGCTCTGAAGATGAGATACATGAGTTTAAACATTGCTCTATGATAATATTTCCTGGAAGCTCTGTCAGGGGATTTAAATGTTTAGCGTTAATAACTTCAATTTCTATTGCTTTTTTTATCAGATTCTGAACGGTGGCAATACCTAAATAGTTTCCGTTTTTGGTCACTGTAATGAAATCATAAAGGGTGTTTTCAGGTCTGGCCATTGCTTGTTCTGCAACAATATCAATTGGGGTATCATAGCCAACCGATAAGAAATCTTTATTGGCAATATCAGAGATTGTTTTTTTTGAGTAAAGGCTGTAGCCGTAACGTCCGCTGAGTTTAGCATAGTACATTTTTTTGGTCACTACCCCAACAATACGGTTGCCGTCTACAACACAAAAACCAGGAAGGGTGGGGTCGTTTTTAAATATAGTGTCAACTTTGTACATTGGCATTTTGTGATCTACAGTAATAGAGTGCTGACAAATGCATCCAATGTAAATATTGGTGATTTTGTAGCCGTAGACCTGACTTTTTTTGCAATTCTCTTCAATAATGATATTTAATACACTTTCCGAAACAGCAGCTATCTCAGAGTTTGGTTTTTGAATCAAGTAACCCTGGCCATAGTCAATCCCGATATGTATCAGTGTTTTCAGCTCAGCCCGGGTTTCAATGCCTTCGGCAATAATCTGAGTATTTGTCAGCTTGGCATACTCTACCATTCCTTTGATAATTGCTTGCTTAGTAAAGTCTTTGTTAATACCTCTGATCAAATTCATATCCAGTTTTATGTAGTGGGGCTCAATTTCAGCAATCAGGCGTAAACCTGAATAGCCAGACCCGGTATCATCAATAGCTATCTGGTAATTCTGACTTTTGTAGTGGCTGACAGTCTTTTTAAAGTGCTCGATCTTTTTTACTGCGTATCGCTCTGTTACTTCGAAAATAATATCATCGGGATTTATTTTCTTGTCAAGTATCAGGTTTTTAGTAAAGCCATATTTAAAATTGTGATCGTTCATAATATTGGGACTGACATTGATGAATAACTTCGATTTCAACTCTAGCTCCTGAAACAGTTCAATAGCTTTAACCCGGCACAGCAGTTCCAGTTCCCATAAGGCATTACACAGCTCTGCTACTTCAAACATTTTGAAGGGCATTTCAAAATCAGTGCCAGCCGGTCCTCTGGACAAAGCTTCATAGCCCAGGATGCTGCCATCTTTTAGTGATATAATTGGCTGCAACACAGTTTTAACTGTGCTGTAATTAATAATATTAAAAAATTTATTACATATTTCAGAATGTTTGCCGGTAAGAGCAATGATACCCATAATAAAAAACATCTCCTTCAAAACAATTATAACAATTAGTTATAGAGCCAATATTATTTAATGTTAAGAGTGTGTTAAGATTAACCTTACAGCAAATTTCAGCTTATATTAATTTTTTGTCGTTTCAACCATCTGACAGTACTGTTGTGTTTACAGAATAATTTAACATTGATACACTGTTCAGCAATGTGTTTACTATGTCATGTTAAACATCAGATAAAGTAGTCAAACTTGTCAGTGGTTGCGCATATTATAAAACGAAATGGCATTAGACATAGAGATAATTCTAAATTGTTGTTAGATTAAATTGATCAAGATATTAGGTATACTTTTTATTTAGTTATATATAAATGATTAGTAGTAGGTAACAAAATATGCTTTGATAATAGGAGTTATTTAAGAAGGTGGTATGGCAAATGAAGGGAGAAATTTTTTCCATAGATAACAAGGCAGAAGAATTATTAAATAAATACGGCTTTGAAAATCAATATCCATTAAAGATTGTATCTTTAGCTAATGCAATGGGCTTAAAAGTTTATTATGCTGAATTCAATGACTCAAATATTGTCGGGGCAATATCCAAGAAAGACAATCCGCCGGCAATATATATCAATTATCATGATAATCATACCCGACAAAGATTTACTGTAGCCCACGAGATAGCTCATTTTTATCTGCACATGAACAACGATGATGTACCTGAAATAATTGATATGTACCGTGGAGGGGATTACAGCAAAGAAGAGTACGAGGCCAATATGTTTGCAGCAGCACTGTTGATGAATGCGGATGAGGTGAAAAAACAATATCATTTACTGGAAGAAGATATAGACTTAATTAAAGAAAAAAAGCTATTCGGCGATCGCATATATGAAGAATTAATCAGCAAAAGACTGGCCAGCTATTTTGGGGTATCCCGGATTGCGATGAGGATGAGGTTAAATACTTTAGGGTTGATTAGAAGTGTCTAAAAGAGATGTTGACCTGAGCAGCTACATTATGCGCACCACCGGTAATACTCTTGACCTGGATCAGGCAACCTCTAGCGGCTTCAGTCAGGATATAGTTGACGAAGCCCTCAACAAAGCTATAACCGAATCACGGGAAGAACTGCAGCTAAAAAAAATAGTAGCTATTTACACGATGTGTGTATTAGTTTTTGAGTTAATTATTATCGCCGTGCTGATATTCCTGCATGGCTTTAAAATTGTAACATTTTCTGATGACTTGCTAAAGGTATATATTGGCAGTGTTATCCTGCAAATCATAACCACTTTTTACGTCATGGTCAAATTCCTGTTTGACCCGAACCGGCCCAGCACGATGCAAATAGTGCAAAACATGATCAGCAATAAAGATGGTTATGAGCTCTAATCAAGTAGTTTACAGCAAATCATAACGGCGTTTTATCTCTTTAAAATCTTCCCAGGTGGCTCGCTTCTTACTGGGGTCACGTAACAGGGCTGAAGGGTGATATACGGCTGTTAAGTAGTAGCCTTTTCGTTCGATCCAGCTGCCTCTTTGCCGGGTTATTTTAAACTTTGGATCAATAATGGTCTGGGCTGCAACTCTGCCTAAGCAAACTATTATTTTAGGTTTTATCAGCCAAACCTGGTTCCTCAGATACACAAGGCATTCTCTTTTCTCTGAAGTAAGCGGGTCTCTGTTATTAGGGGGGCGGCATTTAAGAATATTGGCAACATATACCTCGTTTCTGGTAAGACTGACTGCCTGTAATATCTTGTCAAACAGCTGGCCTGATTGGCCGACAAAAGGCAATCCCTGTAAGTTCTCCTGCTCTCCGGGTGCTTCGCCGATAAACATCAATCGGGCTTGTCGATTACCAGCTCCGAATACCAGCTTATGACGTGTCTGGGATATCTGGCATTTTTGACATGTTTGGCAGCTCTGCTCGAGTTCATCCCACTGCAGCATAATCTTTCTCCTTTTCTTTGTTAATTTAACCCATTGTTATCTATACCAACCTTTTACCATTTAAACAATAAAATCTATGATTTGATTACAGTATTTCTCAATTATATATTAGCAGTTTGAGTTGTATTTTTCTACTGCTCGTAAAGAAGTGAGGTATCTCGTTTATGGAGCTGGTCTAAGGATGATAACCAAAATAACTCATTTACGCTTAAAAAAATATAATATTGTACAAACAGTTCTAAAATATGCACTTGCTTATAGCTTGAACATATAATATTACTGTAACGATAAAGATTAAAAAGAAAGAAGAGAAGCAAATGGCATATTATGATGATTGTATCCCTGGAAAAGATTGTGACAAGCCTCTTGATAGCGATTGCTGTAAAGGCAAGGTTAGATGCCGAAGACCAAGAAGGCTAAGAGATATTAGAACTGAGTGTATCTTTGTAGAAAAAGTATTTGATGCTAGATTATTCAAGAAAGAAAAAGAAGTAGCTGCTGATGACATTGTTATTCCTATCACCCCAACGTTAGACACAGTCGAAACAGCAATGGTAAGTTGTAGTATCACTTCGTTTTCAACAGTGATAAGCCAGCTGTTTGTCAATGGAGTAGAGGTTACTCCTTTACAAACAATCAGCGGGCCTGGCGGTATGCAGACTTTAATACCTCAGACCATGGTCGATACAACAATTTGCAGTGCAAAAAACAAAGGAACGAAGTTTGAAATTCAGCAAAAATTAGAGGTAACTGCAGATGTTTTACTAACTGTTACCGGAACCGGTACTGCTGCAGGAATCCAGTTAGACTATTCAGGATCTACAACTGAACAGGAAGTATTTGAAGTATTTGTTAAGTTCGATAATTTCTGCTTCCCACCAACTTCATTACATCCAATATCAATCCTAGACTCCTGTTTAGCAAATTGTTTTTACTTCCTGTCTTCCTTTACCTTCCAGCCAGACGACAATTCACTGGTAATCAACGGCAATATCATATTCTGCATGTTCTGTGAAAAGAAGCTGAAAGTACCTGTACAAATCTGTGTTCTGACAACCGGACCTTGCAAGATCAAGAGAACTGCGGGCTTCTGTGATGGACAAGATTTCCCAAGTGTCTTCAATATCAGCGATAACAGCAGTGATATGGATGACGGTTTAAACAGTCTGGAAGGTGTATTTGATATCCCGGAAGATCTAATTGAGGAGTTAGAAGAAGAGCGCTAAAAAGCAAGTAAAACAAGACCTGGGAATTGGATTGCATGTAATGCCAATTTCTGGGTTTTTGTTTTGAGTGTGATAATAACAAATTAATATTAATTAACTCATCGCACGTATTTTATGAGATGGGAATAAAATATAACACAGAATATAGCATTTCAGAGTGGATTATTATTTTTTTAGGATATGTACAAGTATAAGTAATTAAAGGAGAGAGAAATATACGATGAACTACCCAGATTCAAAAGGGTTATTAGGCAATAGCTTTAACGAAAGAACTAATGAAATATTTTTAGAAGACGAAGAATGTAATAGAACTGCGATTGGAGAGTGTGCTGAAGCTGAAGGCTGTAACACAGTCGCTTCAGGGGAGTGCTCTCACGCCGAGGGCTGCTGCTCAGAAGCGGTAGGAACCTGTGCTCATGCTGAAGGCTGCTGTGCCGAAGCCATAGGAGATTGCTCCCATTCAGAAGGTAAATCGACGAGGGCTGAGGGACAGGCTTCGCACTCAGAAGGAAAGGGAATAGTGGTCAACAGCCTGTTTACTCCGACGATGTCAATCGGTGAGGCGGCCCATGCCGAAGGAGCAGGAACTATAGCTGGCGGAGATTATTCCCACAGTGAAGGCTTAAACACCTTTGCAGCTGGGAAATATTCTCATGCGGAAGGTATGCAGACCAAGGCAACAGGAGATGCAGCCCATGCCGAAGGGTTAAACACCGAAGCCAGCGGTGCTGAATCTCATGCCGAAGGAGAAGGAACCGTGGCCAGCGGCCAGGCAGCGCATGCCGAGGGCTTCGAAACGACAGCCAGTGCCAGTGAGGCCCATGCTGAAGGCTTTCAAACCACAGCTTCAGCCTTTGCGTCCCATGCTGAAGGCAATAATACTACGGCTGAGGGAATGCATTCCCATGCTGAGGGGCGGGAGACTTTGGCCAGCGGCCTTGATGCCCATGCCGAAGGTTTCCAGACCAGTGCCATGGGCGATCAATCCCATGCCGAAGGCAACAACACAACGGCCAGCGCTCCACAGGCCCATGCTGAAGGCTTGATGACCACTGCCAGCGGACTTCGGTCCCATGCCGAAGGCACAGGTACAACAGCCAGTGGTACCGATTCTCATGCTGAAGGTGAAAACACCATGGCAGCTGGTAACCAGTCACATGCCGAAGGGTTTGGGACAATGGCTATGAGCTTTGCTTCCCATGCTGAAGGCCGCGAGACCATGACCACCGGTAATCATTCCCATGCTGAAGGCTTTCAGACCCAGGCCACTCAGAGTGAAGCCCATGCTGAGGGGGCCAATACTGTAGCCAGTGGATTCCAGTCTCACGCCGAGGGTTTTATGACCACCGCCAGCGGTGACCGAGCCCATGCTGAAGGGCAGTTTACCCTGGCCAGCGGGGCCAACTCTCACGCTGAAGGCAGTACCACAGTGGCCAGTGGCGACAATACTCATGCCGAGGGTGATGATACCAGTACGGCTGGGTTCGAGGGCGCCCATATCATGGGCAAATTTGGTGACGCCTGTGCTGAGTATAGCTGGTTTATGGCAGGCGGTACTGATCCTGGAACCAGAGCTATAACAGCATGTATCCTGAACAACGGCGACGCCTTTTTTGCTAATGTCAATACCATAGACCCCTGCTGCCAGGACTATGCCGAAATGTTTGAAACCAGTGATGGTTTAACAATTGATGTTGGGTATTTTGTAACCTTTGACGGACAAAGTAAAAAGGTCCGCAAAGCTAACTCCAGTGATGACTATATTTTAGGGGTAACCAGCGCCACCCCGGCAGTGCTGGCCGGAGCTACCGATCATCATTGGCCCCATCGATATCTCAGAGATGAGTGGGGCAGAGTGCGCTACCACCAAGTTACTGTACCAGAGCTGAAAAGCGATCAGGGGCATGTTATCAGAAAAGAGCGCACCGAGATGCAGCCGATGATTAATCCTGATTGGAACAGCAGACAATGTTATGTTTCGCGGGCTCAGCGGCCAGAATGGGTAGCAGTCGGTTTATTAGGACAGATTCTGATTAGAGATGACGGAACCTGTGAGGTTGGTGGCTATTGCATCCCCAATGATCAGGGAATAGGAACCAAATACAAACTTGGCTATCGTGTTCTGGAAAGAACTGGTGACAATCAAATTCTAATAATGTATCGCTAAAGAGTTAATTCTTTATAAGAAGTATAGATTGAGTTAAAATCTATGCTTCTTTATTAGTTTATGTTTTCAAGGTAACGGGGCTGTCGCATTAAGAAAAAAGTACGTAGCTTTTTCATATTTGCAATAAGTAAAACATAATAATCCGGTAATAATCCACAACATACCTGGTTCACTTCGTCAGATGTAATGGGTTCCTAATTGAGCTTTAACAGACCGCTTCCGACTTGGTCGTCCGTGACCCTGCGTCGCTTTCGCAACGTCGTGTTGCTCATTTCTGTTGAAGCTTAATTACTCACCTCATATCATCATTTTCCTTGTTCAATCAGTTACTTATGTGGAATTATTATCTCACTTATTGCTTGTAATTTATGTTATGTATATATGTCTATGTTAAAGTACATAGACTCTCCCAGGATATGGACTAATAGTAATATATATAATTGATATTTCTGTTAACAGCTACTTATAAATGAGTGACAGTTATCGGCAGTATGGATCACGGGAGTAAATTCTGCTTATCTGTTTTGCCTTTTGAGGATATCAATGATAGTTCTGATATCTTCTGGCTTGATATTGGCATCTTGAATTTCACGGGCCAGTTGGAGATATTCTTCACTGACATTAACAAGGGAGTGGCTTGTTGCCATGGTATAACTGTCATAAACTTTCGATTCTTCATGAAGATAGTTATCAGCTGGTTTTTTGATGTTGGTATAACCCAATAAATAATCAATTGAAACGTTAAAAAGCGTGGCCAGTTCTATCAACATGGTGTTATCAGGATTTCTTCTGCCCAGTTCGTAGCGATTGTAGGCCTGGCGAGAAATACCTAAAGCTTTGGCGACTTCTTTTTGATAGAGTCTCTTTTCTTCTCTTAATTCTCTTAGTCTTTTCAACGAAAACACCTCATCTGAATAGCATTGTACTGTACCACTTTGGTGCAATCAATAATCTGCACCGAAATGGGGCTATTAATTTCCAATACCGGTGTCCTTACAGAAACTAGTATTGACAGCGCCAATTCGGTGCTATACAATGATTTTACAGTGCTTTAGATGTTTGTTAGAAAGCTATAATATTATTGTCAGTGAATGATTTTACGGGTATCAAAATATAAATTTTTTTAGCCAACCATTAATATCGACTAGAATTGGCCTGTTACAGTTTAGTTATTTTCAAATAAGCATTTTATTAATTTAATTAGAGTAGAGGTGACGTCTTGTTAAAAGAATTAAGAGAAGTAAAATCGGTGGCAGAGGCTAATGAGTTATTAGGTTCAGGAGAGTGGGTGTGCTTAAATCAGCATGTGATTAATGATAGTATAGTTTATATTCTTGGCCGCTATGATTTTTCTAAAACAGACAAAACTGATTATAATCTTTCGAAAAAAAGCAAAAAGTATTCGTATCTCTCAGCATTACCGAGTAAGAAACTATAATGCCATATGACGTAAAAATACAGCCCGAATACCAGGCTGTATTTTTTATTGTGTATTTGGACAGTAGTTCAACTTATAGAGAGAATCAGATTATTGTTTTGAGATAAACCAGATTCTAAACCGGTTTTAGTTTAGCGGTAAAGTGGCGCAATACCTTGGGCTGCCAGACGATTTTGTAGCCATTTACTTTATCAGCCCGATCTTTAATTGCTTTGAGGGCATTGGCAACTACATCAAAATGTGATTGAGTATAAACCCTTCTGGGGATTGCCAAGCGGCAGAATTCCATT
>JANQLZ010000127.1 GCA_028280325.1 Bacillota bacterium | reverse complement strand
AACTCGTCTGTGTACTTTCTTGACATTTCCTACTCCCCTTTTTTACATTTTATATTACTGTCCTCTTTTTGTACACTTTTTGGGGGGCAGACCAGTTCGAGGCTGCTGAAAAAGTCCGCTCTCTGCGTTATACGGTTCTTTGCGCACTCGGCATACTACCTCGTATAGTTTTGCGCAGAGCCTAGCGCCTTGACAGCAAACATTTTCAACAGCCTCCAGATTATAGGCATACTGCGTCCTAAAAACACCATTAAAGCTAATTTATATTATGGCGCACTATACTTTAAAATTTAATTTAAGAGTTTTTCAGTGATCCCGGACGGTTCTGCTGGTCAGTTAATTTACTAACCAGCAGAACCGTCCCCATGGCTGTTTTACCTAAAAAAACCGATTGAATTAACTTGAGTAAAAGGCTGGGATTCAGTTTTTAAGCAGCTGGAAAATTTAGGATGTAGATTTGGCAATGGGCAACATTTCTGAGGCGATTTAGAGAGAAATGGAACAAGATAAGCCAAGATAGCCTTTTGCAAACCTGTTTATTTTTTTGTAAATAGTGTATAGTTATAGGAAGGAAATTTATTGTTAACAAAGGGTTGAGGCAATGAGTAAAACAGCAAATGTAGAGATTTACAACGAGTTAAAACGAAGAATAGTGGAACTTGAATACAAACCTGGGGATTCTATTAACGAGAGACAGCTGATAGAAGAGTTTAGTGTGAGCAGAACCCCCATCCGCGAAGCAATTATTAAATTGTCTCAGATCGGGTTGCTAGAGATTCGTCCCAGAATAGGAACATTTGTTACTCAGATTGACCTAATGTCCGTCAAACATGCTTATGAGGTTAAAAAGAACTTAGAAGGCCTGGCAGCCGAACTTGCTGCCCAGCGAGCTAATCGAGAAATGGTCGAGGAGTTGTTCGCCATAGTTGCCAGATTTGATCACATTAATATTGTAGTTGACTATAAGCAGTGTATTATTGAGGATCAGAGATTCCATAAATTAACCCGAGAGGCAGCCAACAACCCTATTCTTAACACCGTACTTGATGAGCTCAATATTAAGACCGCCAGGTTTCTGCAATATATCAATTATGTTTTAGAGGATCGGATCTGGTTCCAGAATTCGCTCCGTGAGATTGCCACTGCTATAAAAAACAGGAATGCTGAACAGGCCCGAATTGCAACAGAAGAGCACACCCGCATTTTTTTGGAACAGGTCTCAAAAAGATTCTTTGGTTGATAGATATCAGTGTTCAGACATATTTAATGGAACCATGCTAAAGTGAGGAAATTACAAATCATGGAATTAAAAAGGCTGTATCAGGATAAGGTAATTAAGTTAATTTTGGCTTTTGCTGAAGAGGAAACAGAAGTCAGGGCAGTTTTGATCAACGGGTCACGGGTCAACCCCAATGCTCCGGTAGATATCATGCAGGACTACGACATAATATTTTTTATCAGGTCATTTACACGAGATTTTCGCCACAACCGCCAGTGGATAACCAGCTGGTTTGGTGAGCCAGTGATTGTCCAGCAACTGGATGAGTCTGACAATTGCTATTGCTTTTTGATGCAGTTTGCCGACTTTAGGATAGACTTAACTTTTCATTCCATAGTTAATATAGAACAGGTAGCCCAGGCCGATACACTGAGCATGTGGCTACTGGATAAGGATAAGGCTGCTCCAGAACTGCCTCCTCCCAATGAAAGCAGGTATTGGGTCAAAAAGCCGGAGCAAAAAGAGTTTGAGTTAATGCTGAATGAGGCCTGGTGGATTCAGCCATACGTGGCTAAGGGAATCTGGCGCAATGAATTCCCTTATGTCAGAGCTGTCTACGATAACTATCTAATGAAAGCCATAAAATGTCTTGTTTCCTGGGATATCGGCAGCCGGCATAATTGGCAGGTCAATCCAGGCAAAGACGGCAAGTGGTATAAAAAATATTTGGATAGCAAGGAGTATGCTGATTTTATTGAGCTGTACTCAACCAAAGACTATCAGGAAATTTGGCAAAATCTGTTTAAAGCCGGTCAGTTTATCAGAAAAACTGGCATACGTTTAGCTGAGAAACTGGGCTATACATATCCCTGCCAAGATGATGAGCGGGTCACCAGATACCTGAGTAAAATTCGCACAGAGAGTCAGAAAAATGACTGCTGAGCAGATCCCTGCCAACGAGGCTCCCAATACAGCACAGAATATCACTCATTGAATTGATTAATTGCTTAAAATAGAATTAGTTGAGCTCAAGAAGCCTGTAAGGTTAAACTTACCGTTAATCTCTTGAAAGTGCTCAATAATATATTAAAGGTGGGCTAAAATGGATCTTTTAAACTACTATCTGGAACAGGGAGTCATGACTAGAGTGACTACCATGAAAGAGATGATTGGTGAGATTCCGGCAGACATTAAAAAAATCGTTACTTTAGTGCAGAATTTTCTATTACATCAGCATTTCGCTGTCAGATATGGGGTAGAGTTGACCCCCGAACAGCAGCAGGAACCCACAATTAGGGGATTTAATGATAAGCTGGTATTATTACGTGGTAAAGGTATTGAAGGCATTAGTCAGCCACTGCCCGTCGACCAAAAACTAATCGGTATCTGTCGTGATTTTTCGGTTATCTCTGCTGCACTTTGCCGGGAGGCCGGAATCCCAGCTCGGGCACGTTGCGGCTTTGCCACTTATTTTGAAAAAGACAGGTATGTTGACCATTGGGTATTAGAGTATTGGCATCGTGAACAGCAACGTTGGTTGATGGTGGATGCTCAGCTTGATGAATTGCAACGGAAACGGCTAGATATTAATTTTGATACTTTGAATGTCAGTAAGGATCACTTCCTGGTAGCAGGAAAGGCCTGGCAGTTATGTAGGTGTGGAGAAAAAGATCCTAAATTATTTGGGATTTTTCAATGGTGGGGTTTTGACTATTTGAAATGCAATCTGATTCTAGATGCCAATTCGCTGTTGAAGGTACCAATGCAGCCCTGGGATTTTTGGGAGGGGTATAAAAATACTGAAATAGCTGATTTCACAGAGGCAGATTACCGGATTATTGATGAACTGGCTCGCCTTACCCTCCATGTTGATCAGGATTTTTCTGCCCTGGAGAGTTTTGTCAATGGCAATAGCAGGATTAAAGTGGATTCAAGTTATCTAAATCAGACAGGCTAATATGGTATCATATCTTAAGTCTTTAGCAATATCAATTAATTATATTGAAGAGCATTTGGGTGATGAAATCGATCTGGGGCAGGTTGCCAAAGAGGCTGGTTACTCTCTCTATCATTTTCAGCGAATTTTTCAGGGCGCTATTGGAGATTCGATCAAAGATTATATCCGTAAAAGGCGAATAACTGAAGCCGCTAAGGATTTAATCAACACCAACAGGACAATTATTGAAATTGGTGTTAAATACGGCTACCAGACCAGAGAATCGTTTAGCAGGGCATTTACTCAAGTGTATGGACGAAACCCATCTCAGGTTAGAAAAGAAAGAATATTATACTCAATACGCCAACCGATGACTTACGAGTATCTGCTGCATGAGTACAACAGACGAACTCAAGGTATGATACCAGTACTTAAAGAAAGACCTGCCGTAACTATAGTTGGTAAAAAGTTTCTTTTGCAGAATGATAATACTTCCTGGCAGGAAATACCTTTATTGTGGAGCCAATGGCATGCTGATAAGGAGTGCCAAAGGATCGCAAACCGCAGATATAATAACCGGATTTATGGTCTCTGTTTATCTGTCGATAATAATAGTTTTGCATATTTTATCGGCCATGAGGTGACCGGTACTGCTGAATGTCCATCAGATATGGTTAGTTTGACTATCCCTAAAGCCTTCTGTGCGGTGTTTTTTACATTAGGCCCAGTCACTGAAAGTGTTCAAAAGGCCTGGAAGTATATCTATACTGTTTGGCTGCCTAATTCTGAGTATCGCCGAGATGGCGATTATGATATTGAATATTACTATCGGAAAAAAAGCGGTATTGTAACAGATTTAATTATCCCGGTAGCGAAGAAACATTGAGGTTATATAGAAAGCCCAAAACACAAAAAATATAGGCTTTATAAAATATCAGTATTAAAGCAAAAAAAGGCTTGCTCAATAATATGAGTAGGCCTTTTTTCTTTAAATATAAAATTAAGATTCTGATATTAAATTATATTAAAGTTCTAATCTTAAGATAAGCAAAAATTTTAATAAAAAAAAGGATAAACTATTAATAAAAAACTAAAATTATGTAGAAATATGTCGATATAAACTAAGAGAGTCGTGTACGCAAAAATAGGAGAATTATAAAATGGCTGGCACAAAAAAGTTTTCTTTTATAGACATGGTTGACTGTATCGTCTCATCCCTGAAGTTAGCTAATCCGGAATTGTACAAGCACAGCATCTTAACTAGCCGTATTGCTTATTCAATCGGCGCAGAGCTTCAGATTAAAGGGGAACAGCTCAGAGATTTAATTTCGGGAGCAGCTCTTCATTGTATAGGCTCATTAATCAATAATTTTGAAAAAAACAAAACTAAGTATCGTTCAACTTTAACCGATATTTATTCAAGAGCTGGTAATCAGATTTTAAGTAGATGTCATAAAATCAAAAGTATCAGCGATATATTTGCCTGCAATCATGCTGAAAACAGGCATCAAAGGTTTAGCCAGACAGTTTGTCTGCAGAGTGATGTTATTCAGATGTCCTGTCAGATAGCCCATTTACTTAATGTCACCGATAATGCGTTGCTGCAGGCCAACAGAATAAAGACCATAGTAAAAAATAAAATGAATGCAGCAAAAAATGAAGCGATCCAGATAGCATTTGATCGGGTTGCTGAAAAGGATTATTTCTGGCTACATTTAGTGCATCCTTCAGACAGCATCTCTAAATCCAGGGCTGAAAAACTACGCGAATTTGATATTAGTCTGACAATTAAGGATTTGAGCTCACTGGCCACGATTATTGCCCGCATGATAGATTTTAAAAGCCCTAACACCATCAACCATTCCTATGGGGTGGCGGTTTCTGCATATTATTTGGGTATGCTTAGCGGGCTGTCAGAGGAGGAATGCGAAAGGCTGAAGATTGCCGGCTACGTTCACGATATCGGAAAGTTAGCTATTCCGGATGAAATATTGTATAAGCCTACCAAACTGACAGACAAGGAATTTAATATTGTCAAAAAACATCCCTATGATACCTATTGCATTATTGAGAAAGTAAAAGGATTAGAAGATATTCGGGACTGGGCTGCTTTTCATCATGAAAAACCTCACGGAAAAGGGTATCCGTTCAATATTAACTCATTAAAGCTTTCTGTGCATCACCGCATTCTAACCATTGCCGATGTCTTCAGTGCCTTAAGAGAGGATCGGATGTATCGGAAACGCTTCGCTAAAGAACAAGTCATTACCGAGCTTCAGAAAATGTTTTGTGAATCATGTATGGACATGAATATTGTCAATCTGTTGATTAAAAACTATGAAAAAATTGAGTTAGCCCGGACCGTGGCCGAAGTAGATTCGATGAATCATTATATGGAACTGATTTCAGCTACTGGCGGCAGTATTGAGGCAGATATCTACTGTGCTTTGACAACCTGATAGATATAATTTTGCTCATAAGTTTTTGGTATATTGCTTGACAAAACAGGAATTAAGACTACAATGTAAGTACAATTAAATAATCAGTTTTAGGTTCTTTTGCTGTATCAGCAAAAGCTAAGAGGGAAAACGGTGCAAAGCCGTTACAGCCCCCGCTACTGTATGCATGACGAAATCTTGATAAGCCACTGTTTTTATAACGGGAAGGCCAAAGATTAGGGTGATTGTGAGTCAGGAGACCTGCCTTAAACAGTGATTAGCTGCTTCGGAGGGAAGTTGGTGGTATAATATTTTTTATTTGGCACCGGTTTTCGGTGTTTTTTTAATTTATTACATAGTGCAAATTGTATTATTTTCGGGCATGCAATAGTACTTTATTGTTTGCCGATTGAACAGCTGGCGTTAAGCAATAGTTTAACAATGGTTTAAATAAATAAAAAGAGGAGAATACAGATGACTAAAAAAGCCTTGTTAGTAATTAGTTTTGGCACTACCTATCACGATACAAGAGCAAAAACAATTGCTGCTATCGAGCAGGAGTTGAACCGCAGGCTGCCAGATTATGATCTGTTCAGATCCTTCACATCGCGGATGGTAATTGCAAAATTAAAGAAAAATAATATTGAGATCGAAACACCTACTGAAGCTTTACAGAGGATAAAAAGTATGGGATATGATCAGGTTCTTTGCCAAATGACCCATGTAATTAGCGGCTTTGAATACGAAAAAGCTTTAGCAGAAATAAGCAGTTTCCAGGGTAAATTTGCCAGGCTGGCTGTGGGCAGACCACTGCTCGCTGCTGATTCTGATTTTATATTAACCGCAAAAGCCGTGATCAACAATACACCCAAGCTTAAGGATAATGAAGCCCTGTTGCTGATGGGCCATGGGTCTGAACACAGCAGCAATCAGGCTTATACCATCCTGAATAATACCTTTCAACAGCTGGGCTATGAGAATATTTTTGTAGGTACTGTAGAGGGTTATCCAGAAATCGCCGATGTGTTAAAGGTTTTGGATCAAAGCCTGCAAAAAATTTACTTGATGCCTTTGATGATTGTAGCTGGAGACCATGCCCACAATGATTTGGCCGGAGAAGATGAAGATTCTTGGAAATCTATTTTGAGCAGCAGCGGTTTTAAAACCGAAACAATAATGAAGGGCCTGGGAGAGCTGCAGGAAATAAGAGATTTGTTTGTTCAACACAGCCATGACAGCCTTGATATAAGCCAGGTCTTGGGCTTGACTTAGGCCAGCAAAGGTAATAGAATGACCGTTAAAATTGAATATCCAGTTTAAGGTTCTTTTGCTGTATCAGCAAGAGCTAAGAGGGAAAACGGTGAAAGACCGTTGCAGCCCCCGTTACTGTGAGCATGACAAAATCTGATTAAAGCCACTGTTTTTTAAAAATGGGAAGGCCAGAGAGTAGGAATATTGCGAGCCAGGAGACCTGCCTTAAGCAGTGAGTACTAACTACTTCGGTGGGAAGTAGGTGTTGCAGATAATTGCTTAGGTTAATTTATTTTAGCACACCATTTCTCGGTGTGCTTTTATTTTTGGATATTAGTCAGAGAAAGATTGGCCTTAGCAGTGTTAGTGATTCATTGGGTAAGCTCTAATTTTTTTAAACTTAAAAGGTGGTGTCGATTTGGCAGGCATTGTTATTGCCGGAACAAACAGTGGAGCTGGTAAAACAACTATTGCTATGGGACTTATGGCTGCCTTAAACCCGGCAATGCGGGTGCAGCCGTTTAAAGTCGGACCTGACTATATTGACCCGGCTTTTCACTCCTACATTACCGGCCGACCCTGTCGTAATCTGGACTCGTGGATGCTGGCAGACAGGTATCTTAAATACTTGTATCACAAAAATTCAGCTGATGCTGATATCAGTGTCATTGAGGGTGTGATGGGTCTGTATGACGGAGCAGAGATTGGCAGTGACATTGGCAGTACCGCTCAGGTAGCTAAAATCCTTAGGCTTCCTGTTGTTCTGGTTGTCGACGGTAAAGGAATATCACAGTCGGTTGCCGCTGTCGTCAAAGGCTATGCTGATTTCGATCGACAGGTCAACCTCAAGGGTGTTATTTTTAACAACTTAAGCAGTGAAAATCACTACCGGCTCCTGAAAGAGGCTGTAGAGATGTATTCCAGTATTAAAACCTATGGCTATCTGCCAAAAATGATCGATGTAAGCTTACCAGAGCGGCATTTAGGATTAGTGCCAGCTATAGAGCAGGGAGAATTAAAGTTTGTCATTGACAAAATCGCCCAAGTTATCAGAAAAACGGTTGATATTGAGGGCTTAGTAAAGCTCTCCCATAGTGCCAGGAAATGTTCTGCCCCTAAGATAGAGATAAACAAGATTACCAATATCAGATTGGCCTTAGCCTTTGATAAAGCCTTTAATTTTTATTACCAGGATAATCTCGATTTACTCCAAATAATGGGAGCAGAGATTATTAGATTTAGCCCTTTGGCAGATCAGCGACTGCCCCAGAACATAGATGCTCTGGTTTTAGGGGGTGGATTCCCAGAGGTCTTTGCGGCAGAGTTAGCCAGCAACAGGCCGATGTTAACAGATATAAAACACAACCTGGAACGGGGTTTGCCCTATATCGCAGAGTGCGGAGGATTGATGTATCTGTGCAACTCTATTACAGATTTAAATGCTGAGAAACATCAGATGGTCGGTTGGTTTAAGGGAGACTCACTGATGACCAAGCGCTTGCAGCGCTTTGGCTATGCTGAACTAAAAACTCTTCAGCCCAGCATTTATGGGGAGCCTGACAAAACGATCCGGGTCCATGAGTTCCATCGCTCTAAGATCGAGATGAAAGATGAACGAAGCATATTCGAACTCAGAAAAATACGTAACAAACAGCTTGTCAAACAATGGCAGTGTGGATTTGCCAAGAACAGGGGAGTAGGTTCCTACGCCCATCTACACTACTATGCCAATCTAAGTTTTCCACAGTCTTTTATAAAGTTTGTGGAAAACCCCAAATAGGAGAGAGTATGAAAGAATATATCGTTAAGCCAAATCTGATTGAAGATAAAAGTATGGAAATTATTGAATCACTGATGGCCAATCCAAATTCCTTTACATCTGAACAGCTACCGGTAATAAAAAGAGTAATTCACACTACTGCTGATTTTGAATATGAAGGCTTAATCCGGTTTAATGGCGAGGTCTTGAAAAGGGCAGTTGAATACCTTGAAGCAGGGTGCCAAATATATACCGATACCAGAATGATAATAGCCGGTGTCAATAAAATAAAACTGGCCAGCTTAAATTGTGAATTATGTAATTATGTCCACGATGATGATATTAGGCAAGCAGCTAAAGAACAGGGTATTACCCGCTCTATGGCAGCTATAGAGAAAGCCTTTTTTAATGACGATATTATGATCTTTGTCATTGGTAATGCCCCCACTGCTCTTTATAAACTGCTTGAGCTCAGTCAGAAACATGAAAAGGATCTACCTGTAATAATTGGTGTGCCGGTGGGATTTGTGGGGGCCGCTGAGTCTAAAGAGGAATTAATAAACAATAAGCAGATACCTTTTATCACTATAGAGGGGCGCAAAGGCGGCAGTACAGTTGCCGTAGCTATCCTTAATGCCATTCTGAAAATGATTTAATCTTGCCGCATGATGATCCGGCAATAATCCACAACATACCTGGTTCACTTCGTCAGATGTAAAGGGCTCCTAATTGAACTTCAACAGACCGCTTCCGACTTGGTCGTCCGTGACCCTGCGTCGCTTTCGCAACGTCGTGTTGCTCATTCCTGTTGAAGCTCAATTACTCACCTCATTACATCATTTTCCTCGTTCAATCAGTTACTTATGTGGATTATTACCTAACTTATTGCTTGTAATTTACGTTATATATATAAGTCTTAGTTAAAGTACCTAGGCTACCTGATATGATCTTGACTAATATTGATATATATAACTGATGTTTCTGTTAACTCTACAGTCCCAGCAGAATCTTCCTCTATTCTGTTACCACTAATGCCAGGTTTTCTGCAAAATAAGCAATCCGGGCCCTGCCTTGGCAG
>JANQLZ010000126.1 GCA_028280325.1 Bacillota bacterium | reverse complement strand
TAATAACTGATTTTAACTTGCTCTTTACTACATTTGAATAGGACATGGTATTGCCTCCTTAAAATATTTCATCTAAGGGGCTGCGCCGCATTTTTACCGATATTTGTCAAGGGTTTTTTGAAATAAATAAAAAAAGAGAGCTTCTAAAAAACTCTCTCATTTGTTTGATTTTTTCCTACCTTTTCTTAACTTAATGACATTGATTGTCCAGCTATCGTAACAAACCAACTGCACCCCGCTTGCCGAAGGCAAGCCCAAGCCAATTGCGTAGCAATTCCACACCGTTTGCGTCAGCAAACCCACTGGGGTTGTATCCAAGAAGTAGGGGCAGGTTTCCAGGCCTGCCCGCCCTAGCCATCCAGACACCCAGGTAAAAACAAAAATTAATCAATTGTCCAGCTGCCCCCCAATGTTTCAAAAATAGCCTGATTCCAATAACAACTGCCAAACAATAGCCAGCCAATTGTTCATAAGCTTATTTTAGTTCTTTAAGACTAGTCCAAAAAGAGGTACAATGTAGATAAAGTATGTATTGAAGGAGAGGATATTTTGGCTGAGGTAATTTATATTAATGGCAATATATATACAATGGATAATGAAAATCCCCAGGCAGCGGCGGTTGCTGTTAACCACGGCAGGTTCACCATGGTGGGGAGCAATGAACAGGTTTTAGAGTTAAAGAATAATTCAACTAAGGTTGTTGACTTAAAAGGCCAGACAGTTATCCCTGGCTTAAATGACAGTCACATGCATCTGCTGGGCTTGGGTCAGGCCCTTGAGCAGGTAGATTTGGTCGGGCTCAGTTCCCGAGAAGAATTAATTGACCGCTGCCAGCGGTTTATGGCTGAAAACGAAGAGCTGACCTGGATTTTAGGACGGGGCTGGAATCAGGCCTATTTTCCCGACCGAAAAATGCCCAGCAGGCATGATTTAGATCAGATTTCCAATGCCCGGCCCATATTACTGAGAAGGGCCTGTGGCCACATAGCAGTAGCTAACAGCTGTGCTTTGGAATTAGCAGGATTACTGGGCGGGGGTTTCGAACAGCCTGTCGGCGGCCATGTTGATGTCGACCCAGAAGGTATTCCTACCGGCATTATACGAGAAAGGGCCATTGGATTAGTATCTCGTCATATCCCCAAGGCAACCAGGAATGACTACAAGCGGTACATTATTAAAGGGGCTCAATTGTCAGCAAGCTTAGGCTTAACTTCGGTGCAGACTAATGATTTAAACTCCATAAACGGTATGGAAGACATTATTGGAGCTTATCAAGAGGCGTTGGCTGAGGGCAGTCTTGCTCTGAGAGTTAATCATCAGGTACTGCTTTCCCGGCCGGAGGATATTGAAAAATACCTGGCCATCAGAGATGCCAATCCATTTCCCGAACACACTGTTACTTACGGCCCGCTAAAACTGATGACAGACGGTTCTTTGGGAGGCAGAACAGCTTTGATGCATGCCCCCTACAGTGATAATCCGGCTACATCAGGGGTATCAATAATGACGCAGGATGAGATAAATACCATGTTTAAAATAGGACACCGACATGGTTTACAGCTTTCGGCTCATGCCATTGGTGATTTAGCAATCCAGAAACTTTTAAATGCCTTTAGACTGGTTTTAAGCGACGAGCCGGTTGAAGATGCCAGGCCGCGTATCATTCATGCCCAGATAACCAATCCTCATATTCTGGAGCAGATGAAAGAGCTGGGGGTTGTGTGTGATATTCAACCTATTTTTGTTCCCACAGACATGTACTTTGTTGAAGAGCGTTTAGGAAAAGCCCGGGCCATGCAGACCTATCCCTGGAAAACAATGCGCGATATGGGAATAGCAATCGCCGGTGGATCAGATGCTCCGGTCGAATCCTGTAATCCGATCTGGGGTTTAGCAGCTGCGGTCACCCGACAGGACCTTAACGACAATCCTGAAAACGGCTGGCGTCCTGAAGAGCGTTTAACTCCGCTGGCTGCCATAGAGTTGTTTACCAAAGGCTCAGCCTTTGCTGAAAGAGCTGAGCAAGACAAGGGTGAAATCAAGGCTGGAATGTTAGCAGATTTTATTGTCTTATCTCAGGATATTACCAGGATTCCAGCTCAGGAAATTAAAAATACTGCCGTCCATGCTACCATTATTAATGGACATGAGGTTTTTAGCAGCAGCTCTGCTCCTCAGGCAGTCATCAGTTAAGGGTATTTAGCTCTAAAATCACAATCACAGATATTCAAGCCCTGACCAAGCGTTGGGGCTTGTTATTTACCTGAAATAAAGCAGTTTTCTATCAATTATTAATGTTGAAAGCCAGAGCCTGCTTCAGTTTGACAGCCTATCATGTCTTTTATACAATAAGAGCATAAGTTAGCCGTCTATATAATGATAAGGAGTGATAACATGAGATACAGGCCAGGTGAAATATCTAAATCGATTGATAGATTGTTTGTCCAGGTTGTTCATTTACATAGACATCGAGCTGGAATGCTGCTGCGAGAGTTAGGGCTGCATCGAGGACAGCCGAGGATACTAAAGCTTTTACTGCAACAGGATGGGCTGAAGCAAAAGCAGATCGCTGACCATTTACAATTTAAACCGGCAACAGTTACCCGCATGCTGCAGCGCATGGAGAAGACCGGATTTGTCCGTAAAGAACAGGACAAGGAGGACATGAGGGTCTCCAGAATATACCTGACTGATCGGGGTAGAAAAGTTAAAGAAGATTTGGAACAGCGCATGGTTCAACTGGAGAAAGAAACCTTTGCTGGTTTTAACGAGACTGAAATAACCTTGTTATATAGATTTTTTAAGCAAATGTATTATAATTTAGCGGAATTTTATCAGGAAAAATAATAATAGTTGCGGAGAGGAATAGCATATGAAAACAATAAAAAGGGTGTTATCTTATTTTCGCCCTTATATTGGCTTATTTATATTGTCAGTGCTGTCGTTGACATTATTGACATCCTTGGGCTTACTGCGCCCTAAATTAACTCAGATATTTATTGACGATGTTGTTTATGCCCGTGAGTCGGAGTTGATACCCCAAATCGCCCTCGCTTTAATTTTTATAGCTGTTTTCCGAGGGGTTTTTCGTTACATTCAGGGGGTTCTGTCAGAAAAGGTAGCTATGCGGTCAATAGCAGATATCAGGAGAGATCTGTTTAACCATCTGATGGCTCTGCCTTATGAATATTATGATAAAGCTCGAACCGGAGAGCTGATGTCGCGCATCAGTGGTGATGTTCAATCAGTAAAACATTTACTGGGTGAAGGATTACTGGAGTTTTACGATTCCATTTTCACCTTTATAGTGGTCTTTTTTATTTTGATTCGGCTCAACTGGCAGTTGACGCTGGTGTCGTTGTCGACCATGCCCTTCTTATTTTTTACAGCGATTAGGTTTGCATCTCAGATCAGACCGGCCTATACTAAAATTCGGGAACAAATGGCGGTGCTTTCTACCACTATTCAGGAGAATGTTACCGGAGTAAGAGTAGTTAAAGCCTTTAATAACCAGGAGCTGGAAAAAGATAAGTTTGACCAGGACAATATTTCGAATTTCAACAAAAGGCTGAACGCTGTCAGTATTCGAGCCAGGTATATACCGGTGATGCATTTTCTGGGTGGCTTAAGTGCAATTGCTATTGTCTGGTTTGGCGGATATCAGGTGATTATTGAAAACCTGACAATCGGTCAACTGGTAGGCTTTTACGCTTACATCTGGTCCCTGATCTGGCCAATCCGACGGCTGGCATTTCTGGTCAATTTCTTTCAGCGAGCCAAAGCAGCCAGCGAGAGAGTATTTGAGGTACTTGATGTTGCCCCGAAAATTACGGACAGTAAGAATGCAATTGTATTGGATAAAGTTAAGGGGAATATCTCTTTTAATAAGGTCAGCTTCAACTATGGGGAAAATGATGTCTTACAGGATATCAGCTTTAAGGTTAAAAGCGGGCAGACTATTGGAATTTTAGGTGAAACCGGCAGTGGCAAATCATCTTTGATCAGTCTTATTTGCCGTTTTTACGATGTCAGTAAGGGAGCCATCATGATTGATGGTAATAATATCAAAGATATTCAAATAAACAGTTTACGCCAGCAGGTTGGCATAGTTCATCAGGACGTTTTTCTGTTTTCAGCGACAATAAAAGAGAATATTGCCTTTGGCAATATCGATGCCAGTTTCGAACAGATCGTTGAAGCAGCCAAAATTGCCCAGGCTCATGATTTTATTATGGAAATGGAGCGGGGCTATGACACCCTGGTAGGAGAACGAGGCATAGGGCTTTCAGGCGGACAAAAGCAGCGAATAGCTATTGCCAGGTCAATCGTGCGTAATCCCAGTATTTTGATTCTGGACGATGCCACCTCCAGCGTTGATATGGAAACAGAGTTTGCAATTCAACAGGAGATTACTAAGTTATTGCAGAACAGAACTACCTTTATTATTGCCCATCGCATCTCATCGATTAAGGATGCCGATATCATCTATGTTTTTAAGCAGGGGCGAATAATAGAGCAGGGGACGCATTTACAGCTGATAACTAAAAGCGGCTATTACAATTCGATATTTAATGAGCAATTTAAAGAGCAGGAGCTGCTTGCCAATTTTGTTGTCGAGGGGAGTGATTAACATGTCACGTAATTTTGATCACGAGGATGTCTATAAACAAAAATTTGATCTGCAGAACTTTAAGCGTTTGGTTGGTTATTTGAGGCCCTACCTTAAGTACTTATTGATAACCTTAGGGATCATGTTAACGATTTCATTGGCCGAAATGACTGGACCTATTCTGATTCAGCAGGCGATCGATAGAGCGATTCCAGAAAAAAATGTATCCTTGTTAAATATCATCGGGGTAACTTATTTAGGTTTGAGGCTGCTGATAGCTTTAAGTGCTTACTTTCGTACCAAGCTACTGAACAGGACCGGCCAATCGGTGATTTACAGCCTTAGAAAGCAGCTCTTTAACCATATTCAAAAACTGTCTTTAAGGTTCTTTGATGGCCGACCGGCAGGAAAGTTAATGACCCGCTTAACCTCAGACATTGAAAATCTGAATGAACTGTTAACCTCGGGTATTGTGCAGGTAATCAATGAGGTCCTTACTTTGGCCTTAATCATGGGTATTATGCTGTTTATGCATTGGCAGCTGGCCCTCTATACCTTTATTATTCTGCCCCTGTTGATGTATATTGGACTGAGGTTGCGGACTTATGTCAGAGACAGATGGCGTGTCGTGCGCAGCAAGCGTTCTTCGATGAATGCCTTTTTACAGGAGTCGATCAGCGGAATGCGGACTATTCAGGCTTTTACTCAGGAGTTTAACAGTGCGGAGTCTTTTGAAGAAGTCAACAGTGACTACACCTCGGCCCAGCTTAAGGCGACTAAAACCAGCTTGTTGGTCCGTCCGGCAGTAGAGATTTCCAGTGCCATCGGCACCTGTATCATTTATGTAGCCGGAGCAAGTTTTGTTTTCCGGGGACAGATCTCCGAAGGTGTGCTGGTAGCTTTCTTAACTTATATCAGGTGGTTCTGGGAGCCGATTAGAAATCTGAGTAATTTCTATAATGTCTTGCTGGTAGCCATGGCCTCGGCGGAGAGAGTATTTAAGATACTGGACTGGGAGCCTGAAATTAAGGATAAAATTGAGGCACAGGTTATGCCCAGGATTAAAGGTCAGGTCAATTTTAATCAAGTCAGATTTGGTTATGATCGCAATGTAGATGTTTTGAAGGGCATTTCTTTCAGCATTAAGCCCGGGCAGACGGTTGCTCTGGTCGGCTCTACTGGCGCCGGTAAGAGCACAATTATCAACTTAATCCCGCGTTTTTATGATGTATTGCAAGGCAGTATTACTATTGATGGTTATAATATTCAGGACATCACCATAGATTCGTTGCGGGATCAGATGAGTATAGTCCTGCAAGACCCGTTGATTTTCTCGGGAACGATTAGGGATAATATTGCCTATGGCAAACCAAATGCTACCGACGAAGAGATAATTGAGGCTGCCAAACTGGCTAATGCCCATGACTTTATCGTTGAATTTGCTGATGGCTATCAGACAGAGGTGCAGGAACGAGGCTCTCGCCTCAGTGTTGGCCAACGCCAATTGGTGAGTTTTGCCCGAGCAATATTGGCAGACCCGCGAATTATTATCCTTGATGAAGCTACCTCCAGCATCGATACCAAAACCGAGAAGCTGATTCAGGATGCGATACAAAAGGTGCTGATTGGCAGAACATCATTTGTCATAGCTCATCGACTTTCGACAATCCGAAATGCCGACTTAATTATGGTCATAGAAGATGGTCTGATTGCTGAAGCCGGAACTCATGAATCGCTGATGCTGGAACAGGGCGTTTACTACAATCTTAATATTGCCCAGTACCGTAGTCTGCAAAAGGCAGCAGCGTTGTAAACGCTATAGCTGCCTGTGCTACCTGCTGGGCAGCTCTATTGTCGGCTGCTCCGGGTTTCGTCTGAATATGACAAATTTGCGGCCGATAACTTGAGCAATATCCGCTGACAGAGCTGCGGCCAGCTCAACTGCAACAGCCTTGGTATCTGCCTCAACATTTTGTTGTACTGAGCATTTCAGCAGTTCATTGGCTGTTAAATACTCATCAGCCTGTTGGAGCAGCCTGTCAGTAATTGCATTCTTTCCTATGTATAGCTTGGGCTCTAAATGGTGGGCGAGGGAGCGCAAATAGGCTCTTTGTTTACTAGTTAACATTAGAAAACTCCTTCTTAAAATTAATGTACAAAATAAGGGCTGCCATTTCATTTTAAACCAATATTTATTTCTTAAACCCCAATCAACTTAATTAGCTGAACTATCAATATTAGGGCTTACTGAACAATTCAAAAAGCCTGTAGTTGTATTGCTATTAAAGCTTTTTGAATTTGTCAGGTGCAACATGCTTTAAATCATCAAGAAACCTTGGACCTGTCAAGTGGACGTTTTTGCAAACGCCACTGTTCAGACGCCGATAATTAGGTCTAAAAAGGCTTAGTTAAGCCATTTTATGAGCTCTGCTCGTTACTTATTGAACTCTGGCGATTCATTCAGTAAGCCCTAATTATAGCTGTCTTTTTGGCCCAATATCCTTAATAATCCCAATTCGAGTTGCTTAATAAGGCATCTAATATTATTATATAATACATAGAGACTTAATATTTAAATAAAAAAGGCCAAAATAGTTGGCGATGTGATTGTACCATTTTTGGTCAGTAAATGTAAACGTTCAATATAAATATAGATGAACTTACGTAATGGGAGGGTAATATGCACGACGATATCTTTTTAGTTAAGCAAGTTTTAAATGGAGGTAAACAGGCCTACGATGATTTAATGTGCCGTTATGAAAAAACGGTATTTAATTTATCTCTCAGAATTTTAGGTAATTATGAGGATGCCGCAGATGCTACCCAGGAGGCCTTTATCAGGGCCTACCGGTCTCTGGCCTCTTTCAGGCACGATTCTAAGTTCAGCACCTGGGTGTGTCGGATTGTAACTAATGTCAGCTATGACATTCTGCGTAAAAAAAAGAGGAACAAATCTGTGCCTTTACATATAGATTATAACGATGATTCGAGTAGTGAAATGGAAATTCCAGATCCTGATGCTGCTACTAATCCCCTGGAATGTATTACCAGGGATGAGCTGAGAAGGGCTATAGTTGAAGCAATTGCTTCTCTGGATTCAGCCCAAAGAGAGGTAATAGTCCTGAGGGATTTAAAAGGTTTTAGTTATAAAGAAATTGGCCAACAATTATGTATAGCGGAAGGAACTGTAAAATCACGTCTCAATCGGGCCCGCATTAAAGTCAGCAAGATTCTACAAAACCAGGGGGAACTTTTGCCACCCCTGATGCGTCAGACCAAATAAGGAGGGATAGAGATGACTTGTGATAAAGTTCTGGATTTAATGACAGCGTATATCGATAACGAACTGACTGAAGAAGAATATTTGCAAATCTCTATTCACCTTGAGCAGTGTGCAGAGTGTAGCGCAGTATATGAGTATGTTCAGGCCATGCAAGAAACATTTAGGGATGTTCCAGAGGTGGATCCGCCTGTTGAACTGAGAAAAAATGTCATGGCGACAATTGCTGAAGAAGAACAGAAAACTAAGGAAAACTTGGGTTGGAAATGGAAGCGTGTCGTAGCCGCATTGGTAATCTTTACATTGTCAGTGGCCACAGGGTTATACCCGATAGTTGCAATGTATAACAGTGCCGCGTCACCACCAACCCAGGAAGGCTATAAGTTGACAGGGATAAAAGAGAGTGAAACCTATTCGATTGTCTCTGAAGTTGACCAGGGTCCTACTGGCTTGGAACAGGAACCTCAAACGAGGAGTACTAAAAGTCAGGAAAACGTAGAGGTAGCTGAACATAGTGATGAAGGTTCTGAAACTACTGAAGGAACTTCAATATTAAGTGACCAATACTCGGCCCAGGGAGATATTCCCATGATAGCTGATGAAGATGATAAATTAGCTCCTAAAAATTTGCCTGCAGGCAGTTATACAGCAGCTGATGAACGTGTGCAAACAGAACCCAAATGGTATTCAATTATCAAAGATGAGCGAATGTTATTTGCAATAACTGGCATATTTTTATCTCTGATTATGCTCTGGTATGCTCGGCCCCGGAGGGGCAAACAAATCTAGGAGGACTATAATGAAAAAAAGGTCTATAATAATTGCAGCAATAGCAATGTGTGCAGTCTTAGTTACAGTTCTAAGTTTAAATATCCCTACAACATCTGCGGCGGATTCTCAGTATGAAAGGCTGGTTTCTGTTACCGGAAACTCGGAGCTGGAGGTTACACCGAACTTAGCTATTTTGTCAGTGGCTGTACAGACTGAAAATAAATCAGCTTCTCTCGCAGCCAGTAAAAATGCCACAGATATGAACAAAGTAATTGCCGCATTAAAAAAAGCTGGTGTTGATGAAGATACCATCTCTACCCAGGGTTACAGCCTGCATGAGTTGAATCATTGGGAAGATGGCAAGCGGATTAATGACGGATTCCGGGTTTCAAACAATATTCGATTTGAAACAACAGATATTAGTAAAGTGGGCGAGTTGTTTGATGTAGCTATTAAGGCGGGAGCTACTTCAGTTAATTCACCACAGTTTACCGTTTCCGACAAGGAAGAGATTACCAAAAAGCTGTTAAAGATGGCTATGGAAAATGCGACAGAGAA
>JANQLZ010000098.1 GCA_028280325.1 Bacillota bacterium | reverse complement strand
ATATACTGCCTCGTATTATCATTGTAGAAAATTTCTTTTATTCCTTGACTTAGCCTCAATTTTGGAAGCCACGTCAGGCTCAGCGTTTCGTCGTTTATTCAACGATTGTAGGGCAATAGGCTGGCGATTGTTTGGCAGTTGTTTGGCAATTGTATTTTAGAGGGGCATTAGAGGCGTTGCCAACGATATGCACTGTGGTGCGTGATATTACAGGTTAAAACACAGCCTCATGCTTACATTTACGAGCCAATGACCTTGGCATTACGAACCCTGCCAAAGCACCGTGTAAATTACCAGCAAGAGGCCTGACCCCTGTTGTAACTAATCTTTTATGAAAGCACAGTTTAAAAAAAGCCCATAACTGCCTGAAAGTTCAATTATGCCGAGGCTCACAAAATTGAGACTAGGTAAATGAAACTACGATCCCAGTTTACATTTGCTCCAAATAAAAAAGGGCCGGGCATCAGCATATTATTGCTAATGCGACAGCCCCTCATATTTATTTCTTATATCTGTTATCATACTTACTGTAGTAATGTTCGTAGGGATTACCCTCTCTTTGTTTAGCCGGTGTCTTCTTGGGTGGTTTTTTAGGTTCATTGGCAATTTGATTATGCTTTTTTTCCATAGCTTTGTAGTTGCGCTCTTCTTTGGCATGATCACGTGCTCTGGAGTTATTGGTTCTATAAGGTTTTGATGATCTGTTGTAGCGGTTGTTTCCATTTCTCTCATTAATTGGGGTAATAACAACCCTTCTGTTGGGTTCATCGCCTTCACTAAAGGTATTGATGCCATCAACATCCTGTAAAGCCATATGAACAATACGTCTTTCATAGGAATTCATGGGTTCCAAAGAAATTCGGCGTCCGGTGCGGCAAGCTTTTTCAGCCATACGGGTACCGAATTGAATTATCTTTTTCTCTCTTCTTTCTCGATAGCCGCCGGCATCAATGCTTACCCGTTTATAGCTGCCTTTTTGTTTGCTATAGACCATAGCAGTCAGGTATTGAAGTGAGTTCAGGGTCTCCCCATGCTTGCCCACTATCAATCCAATGTTATCTCCAGAGATAGTTATTTCTAATCCCTCTTCGTTTTCAGCTTTTTTTGATACTTGGCAGCCACTAATAATATTATCGCAAATCTTTTGGACAAACTCTATTATATCTACTTCTTCATTGTCATTAACAGTCATCTGTTGGTTAGCTTTTGATTTTGCTTCAGTGTATTTTTCTTTTTTGTAGTTTATTTCGCTGGCGTCTTTTTCTACCACTTTAATTATTGCCGGCTTAACACCTATAATTCCTAAAAATCCTGATGAAGGTTGTTCAATTATATTAACTTCAACTTTATCTTCAGTGGTGTTAAGCTCCAATAAAGCAAGCCTAACAGCTTCTTCAACTGTTTTAGCGCTTTTTATTACGCTTTTTTTCACTATCTTTAGCTCCTTCTGCTGGTAATACCTCTTTACCTTCCATTATTTTATTAAAGACTACATACTGAGCAACACTAAATAATGTTCCCGCAACCCAATAAAGCGCTATTCCCGACGGAAATCTCAATGTTATCCAACCCATCATCAGTGTCATAAAAATTGTCATCGATTTCATATTACTCTGTGGATTACCGGCCGACATCACTGCAGAGTTTAAATAGGTGAAGACAACAGATAATATGGGCAAAATCAGATACGGTAAACCGTAGGTCCAAGCTCCAACGCCTGATTCAGGTAATTTTAAGTTTATCCCTAAAAAGATCGGCTCAGCTATTTTATACAGCTCTGGCGATCGCAAGGCATTAATCACAGCTATAAGTATCGGCAACTGAATAAACATCGGCAGACATCCTGCCGCAGGATTAACATTATAGCTCTGCCAAAGCTCTACTGTAGCTTGATTCTGTTTTTCCTTATCATCTTTATATTTCTTCTTAATTTCTTCCATTTTGGGAGCTAACTTTTTAGAAATATTGGTAAACTTCATACTCTTAATATTTAGGGGTAAAATTGCCAAACGTACAAGAATCGTCAATATAATAATGCTGATTCCATAATTACCGGTAACCCCATATAGAAAATCTACAATGGTGATGATCGGACCAGATAAAAATTCCATTCCTCTGTCCAACTCCTTCTCTTATTTTACTGGATCATATCCACCACTACTAAAAGGATTACAGCGTAAAATCCTCCACAGAGATTTTATACCACCTTTTACTACGCCATATTTACTAATTGCTTGATAAGCATACTGTGAACAGGTTGGCCGGAAACGACAATGAGCTCCTGTTTGCGTAGAAAATGATTTCTGGTAAGCCCTTATCAGTTGCAATACTATCCTCTGCAACTTAATCATCTCCTTGTTCATGGTAAATTAAACCTAAGTTCTTACAATGTGCTGTAAACACTTTGTTCAGCTGCTGGTATGATGCATTAACGCTGCCCTTACGGACGACCACTACTAAATCGTAAATATCGTTAAATTCTGTTATGCGCGAGCGAAATATTTCCCGTAGCTGGCGTTTAATGCGATTGCGAATTACCGCTTTTCCAACTTTCTTACTAATAGAAAAACCTATTCTACAGTTTTCGGCCTGACCTTTAATGGCATAAATTACCATCATTCTATCAACGCTTGTTTTGCCGCGTCGATATAAATGAATAAACTCCTTTTTTGTTTTTAATGAGTATTTACGACGCATGGTCGTGCTCCTTTAAACAAAATATAGATAAACAAAGTGCAATAGACCACTAAAACAGTGGTCTAAACAGATACTCTTTTTCTGCCCTTTAGGCGGCGGCGCTTTAAAACCTTTCTTCCATCAGAAGTGCTCATTCGTTTGCGGAAGCCATGTGTTTTCTTTCTTTTTCTATTATTAGGCTGAAATGTTCTTTTCATTATTTATACACCTCCCCGCTCGCGTCCCTAATCATTATAATTATTATCTCCATGAAGGTCAAGAAAGCAGTGTCGAAAGTAACAAATATAAAGTATTTACATGCAGAATAACCAGTAAATTGCATGTATAATTTGTTGCTGTTAATAATTTATTTTGTTATTATAATAGTTAATATAAACTTGAGTGAGCTGGATATTAACATATTCTATACAACCTGTGGAAAAATCACAGTTTCTGAGCAAAATTATAACTGCATCTATGATATTTTAAAAGTATTTTGATACTTTTTTGAAGGTAATTCACAACTTTTTGTTAGCAGCTTGTGAATTACTGAAATAGCATCTGATTTTAAATTTAATTTTCTGTGGAAAACCAGCCCCGTTATTAAATTAAGTAAAATTGATTCTATAAGAATTGTTTATTACTTGTTAGAATTACTTATGATATCTTTGGACAATGAGGTGGTTTGTTGTGGCATTAAATGTCGAAACTATATGGCAACGAGTTTTAGAAAAAATGGAAGTTAGAACAAATAAATCTGGATATGATATTTGGGTTAAAAATACCCGCGCTATCTTAAAACACAATAACATTATAGCTGTTGAAGTGCCTAATTCATTTTATATAAACTGGCTTAATAAAAATTATCTGGATTCATTAAAAAAATGTCTGAGCGAAGTCACAGATGAATCATATGACATTGAGTTTATTGAAAAATCTGAAGTAGATGGGTATATAAACATCATTAATAACCACCTTTCAACAGATAATCAACAGTTGAAATTTGATATAAACAATAACAAGCCTTTACAGGTACATAATGATTTAAATCTAAACCCCAAATATGTTTTTGATACTTTTGTAATCGGTGAAAGCAACAGATTTGCTCATGCCGCTTCTTTGGCTGTAGCCAAGAATCCTGCTGAATCTTATAATCCGCTGTTTCTTTATGGCGGTTCAGGGCTGGGTAAAACCCATTTAATGCATGCGATTGGCCATTATGTTCGAGAAAAACATCAGTCCATGCGAATAATTTATATCTCATCAGAAAAGTTTATCAATGAATTTATCGATGCTACCCAAAATAATACTACTTCAAAGTTTAGAAATAAGTACCGCAATGCAGATATATTGATGATCGATGATATTCAATTTTTAGAGAATAAAGAGCGAACCCAGGTAGAATTTTTTCATACCTTCAATGAACTGTACAATGCTAAAAAGCAATTAATTATCTCCAGTGACCGCCCCCCCAGAGAAATAAGGGAATTGGAAGAGCGGTTGCGTTCACGGTTTGAGTGGGGCCTGTTAACTGATATTCAACCCCCGGGTTTAGAAACCAGGGTGGCAATTTTAAGAAAAAAATGTGAGATGGAAAACTATAATATACCTGAAGAAATAACCTTTTTTATAGCCGAAAATATCAGCAGCAATATTAGGGAATTAGAGGGGGCGTTAACCCGGATAAATGCTTACGCCAGCATTAATGAGGTTCCCCTGACTATTGATTCGATCAGATCGGTACTGAAAGACATTTTGCCCCAAAACTCATTCCGACCAATAACCATTGATTTAATAATGAAAATTGTAGCCGATTACTATAATATGACTGTTTCTGCTTTAATCTCTAATAAGAGAACTAAGAGCATAGTTCTGCCCAGACAAATTGCCATGTTTTTGGCCAGAGAGCTAACCGATCACTCTTTACCTAAAATTGGAGCTGAATTCGGCGGAAGAGACCACACGACAGTTTTGCATTCTTGTGAAAAAATAAACAACAGTTTGAAAAAAGATTTAAAGCTTGCAGGTGTTATCAATGAGTTAAAGAATAAGATTTTGCCAAAATAAAATCCTGTGAATTTAGTTAATAAGTTGGCAAAATGTTCTTAAAATCTTAACAGCTTATCAACAGGTGTTTTTTATATAATTACAATAACAAATTGAGTTATAGACAGTTTTGACAGGCCTTATTATTATTATTATTAATTTAATATTATAATAAATGATAAAACTGAGGGGGTTTTTAGATGAATATTATATGTGATAGAAATGATTTAAATTACGCTGTTACTTTAACGGCCAGAGCAGCTTCTTCAAAAGATATTTTAGAAACTCTGGGAGGTATTTTATTAGAGGCAGAGCAAGATTCTTTGACCATGACAGCCTCTAATTTGGACTTTACCATAAAATGTACGATTTCCTGTCAGGTTTTGGAGATGGGTAGTGTTATCCTGCCAGCAGCAGTATTTCAGGACATTGTCAGAAAAAGCTCTGTTGAAGAGCTGGCAATTAAGGTAGACTATAATAACTATCGTACCACCATCAAGAGTGATAAATTTGAAATGGAATTGGTTGGTTTACCTGGGGTGGAGTTCCCTGAAGTTACTGGAGGAGACTATCAGGCGGGATTAAACTTTAACTCGCTGCAGCTATTGCATATGTTTGAAAACACGATATACGCTGCTGCCCGAGATGATATGCGGCCGATTTTTACCGGTGTACTGTTAGAACTGCAGGAGGATCAGATTAGGTTAAGTGCTACTGATGGATTTAGAATAACCTCTGTAAAAAGAGAATGTTTTTATAAAGGAGATAACCGCAGATTAGTTCTTCCAGGTAAAAACGGTCAGGAAATTATCAGATTGCTGCAAGCCATTGATTCTGAGGATACGGAATTAAAATTTGGCAATGGCCAGATTATGTTTAACATTGGTGGAGTTATAGTTTATTCTAAACTAATTGAAGGACAGTATCCGGATATACTTCAGTATTTACCTGGAGAATATCATACTACTTTAAAAATAGATAAATCTCAATTGCAGGGCAGTTTAGACAGATCAGCTTTAATCATCAGAGATTCGCAAAGCGGGGTTGTAAATATTGATAGTCAGGGCAATACTTTTACTGTACATGGTAAATCAATTGATCTGGGACAGCATACCGAGTCGATTGAAGTGGTCAGTGAAGGGGATGACTTAAAGGTGTCATTCACCTTAAAATATTTGCAGGATTTGGTTAAACATATCCCATCAGATATAATATTAATGCGCTTTGCTGAGAAATATAACATGTTAGTCGCTCAGCCCGAGGAGGATGACAGTAGTTTTGCTCTGTTAATGCCTGTAGCTGGAAGGAGTTAAATGGAACAAATAGTAATAAATTCTCCAGAAATTAATTTAATGCAGTTTCTCAAATGGGCAAATGTCGTGGCCAGTGGCAGTGAAGTTAAATTTTTAGTCGATGAAGGTTTAATTAAGGTTAATGGCCAAAAAGAATGCCGGTATAGAAGAAAATTAAACCCTGGTGATGTGGTAGAGGTTGACAATCAGATCACCTTGATGGTTGTGTATGATAGGCAGTAATAGAGACAGTTGAAAAAGCTCTCTCACTGCGTTCTTTTTAGGTTTGCTTTAAGAAAATTTTGGTGGTTATCTTCATGAAAATAACTAGGATTAATTGTTACAATTTTAGAAATATTTCTAAACTGGACCTAAAACCGGCAGCCGGATTAAATATTTTTGTTGGCAGTAATGCCCAGGGAAAGTCCAATTTTTTGGAAGCTATCTATATGTTTGTTGCCGGTAGGTCTTACAGAACAAACAGGAGTTCAGAGGTAATCAGTTTTTCTCAGGACAAGACAGAAGTACATATTGAATTGAATAAAAGAGAGAGTAATTTTAGTCTGTATTTATGTATTGATGAAAACAGCAAAAGTTTAACAATTGACGGCATTAATCGTAAAAAAGTTGCCGATCTGCTAGGGTATTTAAATATTGTATCATTCTTTCCTAAGGATCTGGTGTTAATAAGTGGTGGGCCAAAGCAAAGACGGGAGTTTATCGATCTGGAAATCAGCCAGGTTATACCTGGCTATTATCAAATCTGCCAACAATACCAGCGTTTGTTGAAGCAGCGCAATATGCTGCTTAAGAACGCCTGGCAACACAGTTTTTCAGATAATATTTTAACTACTTTCAATGATCAGCTAATTGATTTGGGATCACAAATTGTGATGAGAAGATTAGAAACTCTGTATAAATTGAGTATGCTGGCCAAACTGGCTCATCGACAAATCACTGATGCCGAAGATAATTTGACTATGAACTATAACTCTGAAATAGGTATTGCCGATGACATTACCCAGGTATATAAATTAAATCGAGAAGCAGTCGAGGATTTGTTGTCAAAAAGGCTTCAAGCAGTCAAGGAAAAGGAAAAAGAGCGCAGAGTAACATTGGCCGGTCCTCATCTAGATGACATAGGTTTTTTAATCAATGGACATGATGTCAAAAGATTTGGTTCACAGGGTCAGCAGCGTTCTACGGTTTTATCTCTCAAGTTAGCAGAGTTGCAGTACATGCGTTCAGAAACAGGGGAGATGCCGATTCTCTTGTTGGATGATGTATTAAGTGAACTGGATCGAAAACGACAGACCCTGTTGTTAGAGACCGCAGCTGGTCATACTCAAACCTTTGTAGCAACTACAGATATCAGTCTTTTGGCCGATAGTATTATCAAGAGAGCAAGTATCTACCAAGTTAAGGGTGGGGTGTTTTTTCAGCAGCAAGATTTGTAGACTGCTAATTGGTGTTGCAAGACCTGATTTTGGTCTTAAAAGCTTTGTTGTTACAAATTAATGTGATATAATAGAAAAGAGCCTAAAACCGCTTTTAAGGCGGTTTTAGCTATTTGTAAGAGTAAATAAAATATCAAACAGCAATTTACAAGTTGCTTTTGCACTGAAGGAGATGATGCTGATGAATCAAATTCAGAAAACTGGTGTCTATGATGAGTCGCAGATTAAGGTATTAGAGGGTTTAGAAGCGGTTAGAAAAAGACCAGGGATGTACATTGGATCGACCTCTGTCCATGGATTACACCACCTAGTTTACGAGGTGGTTGACAACAGTATTGACGAAGCCATGGCCGGCCGATGTGACAGGATTGAAGTCAAGATTGGCAAAGACAATTCTGTGCTGGTTAAGGATAATGGAGATGGTATCCCGGTAGGCCCTCATCCCAAACTCGGCAAATCGACTCTTGAGGTGGTCATGACAGTTTTACACGCTGGCGGCAAATTTGGAGGAGAAGGTTACAAGGTTTCTGGAGGATTGCACGGGGTTGGAGTTTCTGTTGTCAATGCTCTGTCTGAATATATGAAATCTGAGGTGCATCGAGAAGGCGGTATTTACATTCAGGAGTATAAAAAGGGAATTCCTGTTAACGATGTAAAACGCGTGGGAGACACCTCTGATACTGGGACCTGGCAGTATTTTAAACCGGACCCAGAAATTTTTGACACCTTAGATTTTAATTATCATACTTTAGCTGGCAGATTGAGAGAGCTGGCTTTTCTAAATAGAGGGGTTACAATAGTTTTTATTGACGAAAGAAAAGAAGAAGATCAACGGATAGAGTACTGTTATGAAGGCGGTATTGTTTCCTTTGTAGAGAAACTCAATGAGAATAAGGGTGTCATCAATCGCGATGTGATTTATATTTCCGGGTCAGAAAATAGCAATGAACTAGAGGTGGCCATTCAGTTTAATGATGGTTACAATGAGGACATCTATTCTTTCGCCAATAATATTAAGACAACTGAGGGGGGTACCCACGAATCAGGATTTAAATCAGCCCTTACCAGAGTAATCAATAGCTATGCCCGTAAGAACAGTTTAATCAAAGATAAAGATCCTGATCTAATCGGCAGTGATGTCCGAGAAGGCCTGATGGCAGTACTAAGTGTCAGGCTGACAGATCCTCAGTTTGAGGGGCAAACCAAAACTAAGCTTGGTAATAGCGAGATGAAGGGCTTTGTTGAAACTACCATTGGTGAACGTCTCAGTAATTTTTTAAAGGAGCAGCCTGCAGTTGCCAAGAGTATTGTTGAAAAATCGCTAAGGGCAGCCCGAGCCCGTGAAGCAGCCAAAAAAGCTCGGGAATTAACCAGAAGAAAAAATGCTCTGGAGGTTTCGTCGCTGCCGGGTAAGCTGTCGGATTGTTCGGTTAAGGATCCTGCTTTATCGGAGTTATACCTGGTTGAGGGAATTTCAGCGGCTGGTTCAGCAAAAATGGGACGGGATCGAAGGTTTCAGGCGATCTTACCGCTGGGCGGTAAAATAATAAATGTTGATAAAGCCCGGTTGGACAGAATATTAAATCATAAAGAGGTAAGAACGATCATAACTGCCCTGGGAACCAGTATTGCCGAGGAGTTTTCACTGGAAAAATCGCGGTATCATAAGGTTATTATTATGGCCGACGCCGACGTCGATGGTTCTCATATCAGGACTTTGCTATTGACGTTTTTCTTCAGATACATGCGCCCGTTGATTAATGCCGGTTACATTTACATTGCTCAACCTCCTCTGTATCTAATAAAAAAAGGTCGTCAGGAAAACTATGCCTACAGCGATCAGGAGCGGGATGCAATTTTAGAATCGATTGGCAGAAAGGGCGTCAGTATCCAGCGTTATAAAGGGCTAGGCGAGATGAATCCGGAACAGCTTTGGGAGACAACCATGAATCCTGAGAACAGGATATTGCTTAAAGTCAGTATGGAAGATGTTGTTGAGGCTGATAAAATGTTCACGATTCTAATGGGTGACAATGTAGAACCACGACGTGTTTTTATTGAGAGAAATGCCCGAAAATTAAAAGAAATAGACGTATAGGGGGATTTAAAATGTCTGAATATAAGCAGGGTAAGATTTTACCAGTAGATATTAGTGATGAGATCAGTAAATCCTTTCTAACCTATGCGATGACAGTAATAGTGGGTAGGGCTCTTCCAGATGTTAGAGATGGATTAAAGCCGGCGCATCGAAGAATTCTGTATGCCATGAATCAAATGGGACTGGGCCCTAACAAGCCTTTTCAGAAATCTGCCCGAACTGTCGGAGAAGTTTTAGGTAAATACCATCCTCATGGGGATGGGGTAATTTACGATACCATGGTTCGAATGGCTCAGGAGTTTAATATTAGATACCTGTTGGTTGATGGACATGGGAACTTTGGTTCTATCGATGGAGATCCTCCGGCGGCAATGCGTTATACAGAGGCTCGGATGAAGGCAATAACTATGGAGCTGTTGCGGGATATTGACAAGGCAACAGTTGATTATAAACCAAACTTTGATGAGCAACTACAGGAGCCCGTCGTTCTTCCTTCCAGGTATCCCAACCTGTTAGTGAATGGCTCGGCTGGTATTGCTGTTGGTATGGCAACAAATATACCGCCTCATAATTTAGGGGAGGTAATCGACGGTTGTATTGCCTTAATCGATGATCCGGACATCGATATTGATGGTTTAATTGAGTATATTCCCGGACCGGATTTTCCGACCGGCGGCTTTATAATGGGCAGAGATGAGATCTTACAGGCCTATAAAACCGGGCGGGGAGTTATCAGAATACGGGCCAAAACCCGGATTGAGCAAATGCGGAATGGGAAGTCAAGGATTATAATTACTGAAATTCCCTACAATGTAAATAAAGCTCGCATGATTCAAAAAATTGCCCAGCTGGTTCGCGACAAGAAAATTGAAGGAATAACAGATCTCAGGGATGAAAGTGACCGCGATGGCATCCGGGTGGTGATAGAGTTAAGGCGTGATACTGACGC
>JANQLZ010000066.1 GCA_028280325.1 Bacillota bacterium | reverse complement strand
TCAACGTCGTCTTACCGTGATCGATATGCCCTATCGTTCCAATATTTACGTGCGGCTTGGTTCGTTCAAACTTCTGTTTTGCCATTTCCATGACCTCCTGAAAATTTAATTCATCAGCTATGTTTGATGATCTTTTCGGCAATTTGCCTAGGGACTGGATCATAATGGGAAAACTCCATACTATATGAGCCACGACCCTGTGTACGTGAGCGCATATCTGTGGCGTATCCAAACATACATGCCAGTGGCACCATTGCGGCCACTATTCTTGCCCCGGAGCGCTCATCCATCCCTTCGATACGACCGCGCCTAGAGTTAACGTCACCGATGATGTCCCCCAGGTATTCCTCTGGAACGACAACCTCTACGCGCATTATTGGCTCAAGCAGCTCTGAGTTCGCTTTCTTTAGAGCTTCTCTTATTGCCATTGAACCAGCAACCTTAAAGGCAATTTCTGATGAATCCACCTCATGATAGCTGCCATCGACCAACGTTACTTTAACTCCACTTACCGGGTAGCCAGCCATAATACCATTTAACATGGCGTCCTGGATACCTTGATCAACTGCTGTCCAGTATTCTCTCGGTATTGCTCCACCCACAATCTTTGATTCAAACTGATACCCTACATAACCTTCAATTGGTTCAACATCAATAATCACATGACCATACTGACCCCGGCCTCCACTTTGACGAACAAACCTGCTCTCTGCTCTGGCTGCATGGGTTATCGTTTCTCGATAGGCCACTTGGGGCTTACCAACACTGGCCTTTACGCCGAACTCTCTTAACAGCCGGTCTGCGATTATTTCTAAATGCAGTTCGCCCATCCCGGAGATTATTGTTTGACCCGTGTCGGTATTGGTATACGCCTTAAAGGTCGGGTCTTCTTCAGACAATCTGACCAGTGCTGCAGTCAGTTTGTCTTCGTCAGCTCTGGTACGGGGCTCAATTGCCTGATCAATTACCGGTTCCGGGAATACCATTGACTCTAAAATTACGGGATTTTTTTCGTCACAAAGAGTGTCCCCTGTTGCTGTATTTTTAAGCCCGACAATTGCAATAATATCTCCCGACGTAACCTTATCAATTTCTTCTCTGCGGTTAGCGTGCATCCGTAATATTCGGCCAACTCGCTCGCGCTTGCCTTTTGTAGAGTTATAGACGTAAGAGCCAGACTCTAATACACCTGAGTAAACCCGGCAAAAAGCAAGCTTACCTACATAACTGTCTGCCATAATTTTAAATGCTAAAGCAGCAAAAGGTTCATTATCACAGGCCGTACGGGATACCTCTTGGTCACTACCAGGAACAACTCCGATAACCGGAGGAATATCCAATGGTGAGGGCAAATAGTCGACAATGGCGTCCAGCAAAAGCTGAACCCCTTTATTTTTATAGGATGAGCCGCATAATACAGGCACAACCTTACCGGTAACAGTTGCTTGGCGAATGATTTCTTTTAACACCTCAGCTGAAATCTCTTCACCCTCCAGATAGGCCATCATCAAATCATCATTGGATTCAGCAATAGCCTCAATCATCTCAATGCGGCTGAGCTCAGCTTCGTCTTTCAATTCTTCAGGAATATCTGTTACTTCTATCTCTTTACCCAGATCATCTTTATAGATGATCATCTTGCTAGTTACTAAATCAATAATGCCAGAGAAATTGTCTTCAGCACCTATCGGGAGCTGTAAGGGTACAGCTGGTGCATTTAAACGGTCGCGTATCATCTTCACTACATTCTGAAAATCGGCTCCTAAAGTGTCCATTTTATTCACATACGAGATGATCGGGACATTATACTTTGCAGCCTGTCTCCATACTGTCTCTGATTGAGGCTCTACACCACCCTTAGCACAAAACACAGCAACGGAGCCATCAAGTACGCGCAGTGAACGTTCCACTTCTACAGTGAAATCCACGTGGCCGGGCGTATCAATAATATTAATAATCTTTCCCTGCCAATGACAGGTTGTGGCGGCAGAAGTAATTGTAATTCCACGCTCCTGCTCTTGCACCATCCAGTCCATTGTTGCAGCACCATCGTGTACTTCCCCTAATCTATGAACACGTCCAGTGTAAAACAGAATGCGTTCAGTTGTAGTTGTCTTACCAGCATCAATATGGGCCATAATCCCTATATTACGTACATCAGTAAGTGCTTTTCGCATACCGAAGCCTCCCTTCTCTAATCATTAGTTTTATCTAAATATTTCTACCAGCGATAGTGAGCAAAAGCTCTATTGGCTTCAGCCATTCGATGGGTGTCTTCTTTTTTCTTAACACTTCCACCCTGGTTATTGGCAGCATCCAATACTTCACCGGCTAACCGCTCAACCATGGTCTTCTCACCACGCTGCCTGGCGTACATAACTAACCATCTGATTGCCAGCATCAATTGACGGCGAGAACTGACCTCGGTCGGAACCTGATAAGTAGCACCACCAACACGACGAGATTTAACCTCTAACAGAGGAGAGATATTTTTCATCGCGGTCTCAAAAACTTCTATTGCCGGCTTACCGCTTTTTTGTCCTACTATCTCCATCGCACCATAGAAAATGCGCTGAGCAACACCACGCTTGCCGTCAAGCATCAGTTTATTTATAAAACGTGTTACCAACTTGCTGTTATAAATCGGATCAGGCAAGACATCACGTTTTGGGACGGGTCCTTTACGGGGCATTTTGCAACCTCCTTTACCATAGAGTACTATTTAATTCAGTTGTTTCTCACTACTTGGCACGACGAGTGCCGTATTTTGAACGGCCTTGCTTACGCCCTTCAACTCCAGCTGTGTCTAAAGTTCCTCTGACGATATGAAAACGCACCCCAGGCAAATCCTTCACACGTCCACCTCGCACTAATACTACTGAGTGTTCCTGCAAATTATGGCCTATACCTGGAATATAAGCTGTAACCTCTTCACCATTAGTTAACCTGACTCTGGCAATCTTTCTAATCGCTGAGTTGGGCTTCTTGGGATTCATGGTCCGAACTTGTACACACATTCCTCGGCGCTGTGGAGATCCACCCAGTTTTCGAGAAGCAGATTTTTTTTCTGTAGTCTTGCGTCCTTTACGTACTAATTGGTTAATGGTCGGCATCACTGCACCTCCCTCGGTTATACCGTTTTTTTCTTTTAGCAATATAATATGACCGCGCGGCAACGTCACCCGGTCAAAAGTCACAAAGATATTGTGACTACAAGCAGCGTAAATACTCTATTAGTATTTTACAGACTCGAATATTTTAACACTATCACAACATCATGTCAACAATATTTTCTAGCATTTTAAAAATTATCTGCTTCAGGCCCCCATACGCTTTATTTCGACACTGTTCTTTCATGTTTTAAAGCTGTGAGCGATTAAAAGGGGGGTAAGACGTAAGCCACGGCTGTGTAGCTGGATGAACGAGGAAAATGATGTTAAGAGTGAGTAATTGAGCTTTTTACAATAGGTTGGCAATGATCCAAAACAGGGCGAACACCAGGTTCGCCCCTACATATATTGGATATGTGTTGACCTTACTTCACAGGCACATGAAAATACATATCTTTTTTACCACTTGCCTCAAAGTCGTAATTACCATTCATTATCAATCCTTCTTTAGGAATGACTTCTTTATAGATACGTTTAACTATTTTATCAAAATTGGGATGCTGCTTATAATCTTTAATTTCAAATATTGCATATTTGTTAGCTGGAATACTTATCAGCTCCATGCCATCTGGAATGCAGGAATCATCTGCTACTTCAACCGCTGCAACATAGGTAAACTTACCTGTAGTATTGATTTCCGATGTCCAGGTGTCATAACCATAATAGATATCCACATTAACTCTGTTTTTTATTTCACCAACCCGAGCTATAAAGTTATCCCACAGCTCTCTTATCTCATCTTTGGAGTTATCGCCATAGTACTTCATACCAACTAAAATAATCGCTTCTTTTTCACCAATTGTATAATTCATTTTTACACCTCTCGCATTCTTTCGATTTACTAAATGAATAACCCTATATGTTATTACAATTATATTATGCCGAGGATACTACGACACCATTATGTCGTAGTTGAATAATTTTTTTCTATGCCGCCCTTAAGTTTTTCGATGTAACCCTTTTTAAGGCGTACTGGTTCTAATATTTCAACGTAAGGAGTAAGTGAAAGCAACATAGAATAGAACCATTCATCTAATACTGAATAAACAGTGATTAAGATATGGTCTTCTCTTATATCACAGCAGTGATAGGGAAAAATGTCAGCAATTTTTCCAAGTAGGCAGGTGTCCAGTTTCAGGATGATTTTTTCCTGATTCTCTGGGCTGTCGCCGGATGTCTCCCAAGGTTTCACTTCAGGCAGTTTAATTTTATCGAATTTTTCTTCTAAAATTTCAACGGAGGTAATTCTACTCAGTTTAAACATTCTGAAATCTTTTCTCAGTTCGCAGTAGCCATATACATACCATTTTGTTCCGGACATCAGAAGTATATAAGGATTAATTACTCTATAGGTCTCTTTAAGATTAACATCATAGTATTTAATACCCACCTTGCTTTGGGAGTCTCTAGCTGAAGATAACCTACTGAGATTCTCTTTGATAAAGCCACTACTGATTAAGGGGTTCAGCTCGATAATGAGCTTTTCTTCATCTTCAAAATCGTGATTTGTTATCTGAAACTTCTTATAAAGGGAGCTGATTTCCTTTGACGGTCCAATGCTGTTGATATTTTCTAAGAATTTTATCAGGATATTCGCTTCACTTCTACTGAGAAAGCTTTTATCAAGTTTATAATTATCAAGGAGGGCATACCCTCCATGCTTGCCAACATCAGCATACAAGGGGACCCCGGCCCTATTTAAGGTATCCATATCTCTCTGGATAGTTCTGACAGATACCTCAAAGTGATCAGCCAATTCTTTAGCAGTAACCTTTTTTTTGCTGATCAATTGCATGAGGATTCCCAGGAGTCTGTCAATTTTCATTGCTTCACCCCTTTCTTTATTAGGAACATAGTGGTTAGCAAGGCTAACCTCATTGGGAGTTTGTCTTATTCTAGCACGGGCGAACACGAGGTTCGCCCCTACAGAGTGCTTTTTATCAAAAAAGCTCGCCGGTTGGCGAGCTTTTCTTAATTATTATCTTCTAAGGCTATTTCCATAGCATCTTCTTCAATCTCGATAATTTCCTCTGCAATACTGTTGACAACAAAGTCTCGGTACTTGCTCATACCCGTTCCAGCGGGTATTAGTTTGCCGATAATAACATTCTCTTTCAATCCCAGTAACGGGTCTTTTTTGCCTTTAATTGCTGCATCAGTCAATACTCGCGTCGTTTCCTGGAATGATGCCGCAGATAAGAATGAGTCTGTTGCCAAAGAGGATTTAGTAATTCCAAGCAGCACCGGTCTGGCTGCCGCTGGAGATCCCCCCTGAGAAATAGCAGCATCATTTGCTTCCTCAAAGGCAAAGACATCTACCAGGCTTCCGGGTAAGAGAGTAGTATCACAGGCATCTTCAACGCTTACCTTACGCAGCATTTGACGAACAATAACCTCAATATGCTTGTCATTGATGTCTACACCCTGCATGCGGTATACCTTTTGCACTTCACTTAACAGATATAACTGAACTGCTCTTAATCCACGGATTTCAAGTAGCTCATGGGGATTAATAGAGCCTTCGGTCAAAGGCTGTCCGGCTTCCACCTCTTCGCCTTCTCTGACCTTCAGTCGTAAACCATAAGGTATTTTGTAGCTGTTTATTTCGCCATCATCATTGGCGACCGTTACCAAACGATGCTCTCGCTCTTCTTCTATCCGAACCCGGCCTTCGATTTCGGTAATGGTAGCTACACCTTTGGGGTTACGGGCCTCGAAAAGCTCTTCAACTCGAGGCAAACCCTGAGTTATATCATTTCCGGCTACACCACCGGTATGGAAGGTACGCATTGTCAGCTGGGTACCAGGCTCTCCGATTGATTGTGCTGCTACTGTTCCAATTGCCTCACCAACATTAACATCTTTGCCAGTAGCTAAATCCCGTCCATAGCACATAGCACAAACACCCTGCCTGCTTCGACAGTTCAAAACTGTCCTAATGTAAACTCCATCAATCAGGCGGGTGGTGAGGTTATCGCCCTTGGCTACAATGTCTCCGCTTGCTACCAAGACATGGTGTTCCGGGCTTAAGAAACGAACAACCGCTTCACCAGTGCTGGCAGTAATCTCTATCCTGTCGGCTTTAACTACAACCTGACCGTCAACCGGAGCTTTGATAACCCCAAAATCATGGATAATATCTGCGTCGGCAAACTCAATTATCTGCCCTTCCTCAATGATCATTTTTTCACTGTCGTCCAGGATTCCAGTAAATGGATCGACATAGGTTGGATAACAGATATCTTCAGCTGCTGTTCGACCCTCTATTCGCTCTTTCATCGGTACAATAATAGTTGTGTCATTGTAAATATCAGTAGTATAGGTGCCAGTTGAGGTATGGCAATTTACTTCTCTGACGATAACATCCTGGGAAACATCGACCAAACGCCGGGTCAAATAACCCGAGTCAGCTGTCCGCAAGGCTGTATCAGCCAATCCTTTACGGGTACCGTGAGTAGAATTAAAGTACTCCAGTACATCCAGGCCTTCTCGGAAGTTTGCTTTAATCGGCAGCTCTATCTCCCGGCCTGAGGGGTCGGCCATCAGCCCACGCATTCCGCCCATCTGAGTCAGCTGAGAGATATTACCCCTGGCCCCCGAGAGATGCATTATCCCCAAGGTATTAAACTCCGGAATCGCTTTTCTCAAAGCCTTGGTTACCTCTGCTTTAACATCATGCCATATCTCAATGATGCGTTTATAGCGCTCATCTTCACTCAATAGGCCGCGTCGGAAAGCCCGCTTTATTTTATCTACTTCAACTTCAGCTTTTTCAATTATTTCATGCTTTTCTTTGGGAATAACGATATCAGTAACCGCTATTGAGATTCCCGACCTGGTAGCATGCTCGAAGCCCAGACGCTTTAAATCATCCAGTACTTCAGCGGTAACAGTGTTTCCATGGCATCTATAGCATTGGTCAACAATCTTTCCTAATTGTTTTTTGCCTACTCTAAAGTTAACCTCCGGCAAACACTCGTTTTCCGGCAGACTGCGGTCGACAAACCCCATATCCTGAGGCAGATACTCATTTAATATTAGCCGGCCAATAGTGGTTCTGACCAGTTTTTGATGAACTTTATCTCTGGATTCCAGGCGAACCATTATCGATGCCTGCAAATCAATATTCTGGGTTTGGTAAGCCATTAGAGCCTCTTCATAAGAGCTGAATACTTTCCCCTCGCCCAGCGCACCTGGCCGCTCCATGGTCATAAAATAGATGCCCAGCACCATGTCTTTAGCTGGCACTGCCTCTGGGCTGCCATCTTTGGGGTTTAACAGATTATGGGCTGACAGCAATAATATCCGGCACTCAGCCTGGGCTTCTGCCGATAATGGCACATGCACTGCCATTTGGTCACCGTCGAAATCGGCATTATATCCAGAGCAGACCAAGGGGTGCACCTGAATGGCTTTACCCTCTACCAATACTGGCTCAAAAGCCTGAATGCCAAGTCGGTGGAGTGTAGGAGCTCGGTTTAGCAGGACCGGATGATCTTTAATGACATTTTCCAGTACATCCCAAACCTCATCGTGCATTCTCTCAACCTTTTTCTTGGCTGATTTAATATTGGTGGCACTGCCGTTTTCGACAAGTTCTTTCATGACAAATGGCTTAAAAAGCTCCAAGGCCATTTCTTTGGGCAAGCCGCATTGATATAGCTTGAGTTCTGGTCCTACTACAATTACCGAACGGCCAGAGTAGTCAACCCTTTTACCGAGCAGATTTTGACGGAAACGTCCCTGTTTGCCTTTAAGCATATCGCTTAAAGACTTTAACGGTCTATTTCCGGGGCCAGTAACCGGTCGTCCCCGACGGCCGTTATCTATCAGGGCATCTACCGCTTCCTGCAGCATTCGTTTTTCATTTCTGACTATTATGTCTGGAGCACCCAAATCCAGCAGGCGCTTCAAACGATTGTTTCTATTAATTACCCGACGGTATAAATCATTTAAGTCGCAGGTGGCAAATCTGCCACCGTCGAGCTGAACCATCGGCCTTAAATCAGGCGGAATAACTGGTATAACATCGAGAATCATCCAGCCTGGCCTGTTCCCGGACCTTAAGAAAGCATCAATTATCTCCAGCCTTCTCATAGCCCGTTTCCGACGCTGGCCTGAGGTATCGACGATTTCTTCTTTCAGGGCTGCTGCTTCAGCTACTAAATCCACTTCTTGCAACAACTGCTTGATGGCTTCAGCACCCATGCCAACATTAAAAGCCTGCCCGTATTTATCCCGCGCTTCACGATATTCTACTTCAGTTAAAACCTGCTTCTTGGTTAAAGCCGTGTCACCGGCATCAAGAACTACATAAGAAGCAAAGTAGAGAACTTTTTCCAACAGGCGGGGAGACATTCCCAGGACATAGCCAATTCGGCTCGGAACACCTTTAAAATACCAGATATGGGATACAGAAGCAGCCAGTTCGATATGCCCCATCCGCTCGCGGCGGACCCTCGATCTGGTTACCTCAACACCACAGCGATCACAAACAACACCTTTATATCTAATGCGCTTATACTTTCCACAATGGCATTCCCAGTCTTTTTGGGGGCCAAAAATCCGCTCACAGAACAGACCATCACGTTCCGGTTTCAACGTACGGTAATTAATTGTTTCAGGTTTCTTTACTTCACCCTTTGACCAAGATCTAATCTTCTCCGGAGAAGCTAATCCTATTACCATTGAATCAAAATTATTGTGGTCAATCAAAAGGGGCACGCTCCCTTCAAATTTTTAGATACTGTTAGATACTGATTTATCATAATACTAACTTGAAAGATCATCTCGTGGTCGTATCAATTCACTGAGTTTTGCAATTCTTTCTTCTAAAGTCATCTCTCTATCTTCAGATTCACTTTCTATTTGACTTGAACCGATCTCTTCTTCAGGCTCTGCCGACAGGTCATCTTCAACCAAATCCTCTTCATGGCTCTCTTGATAGTCTTCACTCTCTTGTTCAGCATCCTGACATGGAATCAGTACATTTTCTGTTTCATTTACTACAGTATCAATGAGTTTCTTCTCAGTAATAGCCTCGCCTGCAGCTTCATCCTGGAACTCAGCTTCGACTTCCTGGCTGCCGGAAGTGATTTTCACGTCTAATCCCAAGCTTTGCATCTCTTTGATCAAAACCTTAAAAGACTCAGGTATTCCAGGCTCAGGTATGTTTTCACCCTTGACAATAGCTTCATAAGTTTTAACTCGACCGATAACATCATCAGATTTTACAGTTAACATCTCCTGTAGTGTATAAGCAGCTCCATAGGCCTCTAAAGCCCATACCTCCATCTCTCCAAAGCGCTGGCCGCCAAACTGGGCCTTTCCGCCCAATGGCTGCTGGGTGACCAGAGAATAAGGGCCAGTTGAGCGAGCATGTATTTTGTCATCAACCAGGTGAAACAGTTTAAGCATATAGATGTAGCCAACCGTTACATCACTGCTAAACGACTCTCCGGTACGTCCATCATATAAAATTGTTTTACCATTCTCGGGCAAGTCCGCTTTTCTCAGCCAATCTCTAATTTGATTCTCAGTGGCCCCGTCAAAAACCGGGGTAGCTATATGCAAACCTAGCTCACTGGCTGCCCAGCCTAAATGGGTCTCAAATATTTGACCGATATTCATTCTTGAAGGTATCCCAAGAGGTGTTAAAACAATGTCTAAGGGCCTGCCATCCGGCAAGAAAGGCATATCCTCTTCCGGTACTATCCTGGCCACAATGCCCTTATTGCCATGCCGACCGGCCATCTTATCTCCTACTGAAATCTTTCTTTTCTTTGCTACATAAACTCGCACTAATTGATCTACCCCCGGAGGCAGCTCGTCGCCGTTTTCTCGAGTAAATACTCGCACGTCGACAACTATCCCTTCTGCTCCATGAGGAACCCTGGTAGAGGTATCTCTTACTTCACGAGCCTTTTCTCCGAAAATAGCCCGCAGCAATCTTTCTTCAGCAGTTAGCTCCGTTTCTCCTTTGGGAGTTACTTTGCCGACAATGATATCGCCCGATTTAACTTCAGCTCCAACCCGGACAATGCCCCGTTCATCGAGATCTCTCAATGAGTCTTCACCTACATTAGGGATGTCCCGGGTGATCTCTTCCGGGCCAAGTTTGGTATCCCGGGCCTCAGCTTCATATTCTTCAATATGAACCGAAGTCAGGGCATCTTTTTTGACAACATTTTCATTTATAATTATGGCGTCCTCATAGTTATAGCCATTCCAGTTCAGGAAACCGACCAGCATATTACGCCCTAATGCTAGCTCCCCTTTATCTACTGACGGACCGTCGGCTATGATGTCGCCTGCTTCAATTCGCTCTCCAGGGCAAACCAGCGGCCTTTGATTGATACATGTCCCCTGATTTGATCGCTCAAACTTTTGCAGCTTGTATTTCTCTTTTTCATTGTCATAGGTTGTTATCTCAATCTCTCTGCCGGACACATAAGTCGCAACCCCGGGCTTTTGGGCAATTATCACATGCCCTGAATCAAGGGCTGCTTTATGTTCCATACCTGTACCGACAATAGGGGCTTCCGGTACCAACAACGGCACAGCCTGCTTCTGCATATTTGCACCCATTAAAGCTCTACTGGCATCATCATTCTCTAAAAAGGGAATCAGTGCAGTAGCGATACTAAAGATCTGCTTGGGGGATACATCAATGAAGTCTACCCGGTCAGGCCTGACAGCTCGAACATCATGAGTAACACGTACGGGGACCTGTTCATCGAGAATACGTCCCGTTTCCGGATCTATCTGTACATCAGACTGGCCAAAGGAGTATCCTTCTTCTTCATCTGCTGTAAAATATCTAATTTCCTCGGTTACTGCTCCGGTTTCTTTATTAACTACCCGATAAGGGGTTTGCATAAAACCGTACTCATTAACCCTGGTATAAGTACCTAACCTGCCTATCAACCCGATATTAGGTCCTTCAGGGGTCTCTATTGGACAGATTCTGCCAAAGTGGGAGTGGTGGACGTCTCGAACATCAAAGCTGGCTCGATCTCGGTTTAAGCCACCTGGACCCAAAGCACTTAAGGTTCGTTTATGTGATAATTCGGACAAAGGATTTGTCTGGTCCATAAACTGACTCAATTGGCTGCTGCCAAAAAACTCTTTGACTTTGGCCACCACCGGCCGAATATTGATTAAGGCCTGTGGGGTAACGGAATCTGAATCCTGGATAGTCATTCTCTCTTTGACAACACGCTCCATACGCGACAAACCGGTACGGAACTCATTCTGCAATAATTCGCCAACACATCGCAGTCTTCTGTTACCCAGGTGGTCAATATCATCGAATCGGCCAATGCCATCCAAGAGATTAAAGATATAGCTTACAGTAGCTATAATATCCTCTTTGATCAGACACTTAGCATTATTGTCCAAATATTCATCAGTTAAAACTATTTTATGGCCTAAATTCTTAACAGCTACGGTGCTGCCATACAGTTTTTTAATATGTTTTTTGAGAAGTTTAAGTTGATCTTCATCAATAAAAGTATCTCTTGGCACCAAAACCTGGTCATCAAGAATAATGGCTTCACTGATAGTCCTGTTGTATATTTTATCCTGCCAGGTCTCTTTGTAATATCCATTTCCGATTACCCGAACTACCCGATTATCTTCTAACTTTATTGCTAAACTGTTTATTCCTGACCGCTGCAGGTGAACTATAACTTCTTCAGTAATTTTTTGATTTTCTTCAACCAGTACTTCGCCTCTGGCAACCAGCAGCTCTCCGATCTGGGAGATAATTTCGCCGGTTTCCTGATTGACAACATTCCGGCTCTGGTAAATATCTTCCGAGGCTAAAACTGTTTCAGCAGCTATTCTATTTTTAATACGCTGAGCAATTGACAGCTTTTTATTAAATTTATAACGTCCGACTTTTGCTAAATCATAGCGTTTGTTTTGGAAAAACATGGCATTAAGCAAAGCCTTGGATGTTTCAACAGTAGGGGGCTCACCCGGACGGATCTTGCGATATACCTCAAGCAACCCTTCCTCTTCACTTTTAGTAGAGTCTTTCTCTAAGGTGGTAGCTACCTGAGCTCCGGTTCCCAATAAATCATATATCTGAGCGTCTGAGCCAAAACCCAAAGCCCTGACAAACGTAGTCACAGGAATTTTGCGGCTACGGTCAATGCGCACGGTTACGATGCCCCGTCGATCAAAATTATACTCAATCCAGGCCCCTCTGTTGGGGATAACCTTAGCTTCAATCAACTGGTTGCCACTCTTATCAAGACGGTTTTTATAATATGCACCGGGAGATCGCACTAATTGGCTGACAATCACCCGCTCTGCTCCGTTATAAATAAAGGTTCCTTTTTCAGTCATTATCGGGAAATCTCCCATAAAAACCTCTTGTTCCTTTACTTCGCCAGTTTCTTTATTAATAAGTCTTACTTTAGCTCTTAAAGGTCGTGAATATGTTACATCGCGCTCTCTTGCTTCATCTACAGAGTACTTTGGTTCACCAAAGTAGTAGTTTAGGAATTCCAGTTTGAGATTACCTGTGAAGTCTTGGATTGGAGAAATACCGTCAAATGCCTCACGTAGTCCGAGTTCCTCAAACCAACGATACGACTCTCGTTGAATCTCTATCAGATCTGGCATTTCCAGTACTTCACGAGTTCGAGCAAATGTTTCTCGGGTACGGCGTCCAAGCCTAACCTTTCGGGTCGTCATACAGATCTTCACCCCTTGGTTGTTTTTTTTCAGCAAAAGCAAAAAAGAGGGAATATCCCTCATCAGCAAGCTACTGCTAATTCGACATTAATCTTCCATATTAATAGTGTCTAAAACGATAGATTTTAGCATCTAATAGCAGGGTTTATCAATTAACATCAATTAGCTTCCCTCGCTTGTCTTAACAAAATCGTAGCAATAAAAAATGATAACAAATTATTGCTATGTTGTCAAATTATTTTTTAATAAAAAAACACCTTTACAGGTGCACAGGCCGGCTGAGATAGTTTTGCTTACATTTCAAGGGCTTTCTCCAAGAACTAATTTGCCTGAGGGGAAAGCCCTGTTACTCTGAAAAGCATCTAACTACTCTGGAAATTACTTTAGCTCTACTTCAGCGCCAGCTGCTTCCAAGTCTTTTTTAACTGCCTCGGCTTCTTCTTTAGAAACGCCTTCTTTAATATTAGATGGGCACTCATCAACCAATTTCTTAGCATCCACAATACCTAAACCTGTGATGCTTCGAACAGCTTTAACTACAGCCAGCTTTTTGCTGCCAAAGCTCTTGAGAACTACATCAAATTCTGTCTGCTCTTCGACTTCAGCAACTGCGCCGGCACCAGGCATGGCCATAGCTACTGGAGCAGAAGCAGATACACCGAAAACCTCTTCCATTTCTTTAACCAGTTCAGATAATTCCATTACCGTCATATTCTTAATAGCATCAATCATTTGTTCTTTATTCATAATTGTTCCTCCACAATTTTATTTTAAGATGCCTGCTCTTTTTGCTCACGAACAGCATTTAAGGCGTAAACGAAGCTTGAAACAATACCATTTGCAGCACGTACAAAACCTGTAATCGGTGCCTGCATTCCACCTAATACCATAGCCAACAATACTTCTCTTGATGGCAGATCAGCCAAAGCTTTGACCCCAGCTACATCAATAGCTTTACCTTCCAGCATGCCACCTTTAATTTTAGGCAGCCCATCTTGATGATCATTACTGTAATCACTGAGAATCTTTGCCGGAGTCACCGGGTCATCATAGCTAAAGGCTATAGCCGTTGGTCCTTGTAAAGCATCGTACAGTTCATCTACATTCTTATCTTGCAAAGCAATTTTTACCAAGGTGTTCTTTAATACTTTGTATTCAACGCCAGCATCACGTAACTGTTTTCTAAGATCAGTCATATCGGCAACATTAATTCCTCGATAATCGGTTAAAATCACTGATTGAGCTTTTTCAAACCTTTCAAGAATCTCTGCCACTTTACGTTGCTTTTCTTCACGTATACTCAACTTTCCACCTCCTTGAAACAATAACATTTTGCATTCCAACTGCCAAACCACATCACCTGCACTGCGGACGATCAATTTTGCAGTTCATGCAAATAACAAAAGCCTCTATGGCTTAGACATAGAGGCTGAGATAATCAAATAATATATTAATCATCTAAAACCAATTCGCCTCGGTAGGATATTAAGCAAAAGCACCTACTGTCTGCAGCCAAAAAAGATTCTACTACATAATTTTTCTAATGTCAATTCCTATTCAACAGCTTTTTGAGGATTTACCTTAACCCCGGGCCCCATGGTGGAAGTGATCGTTACACTTCTGACATACTGGCCTTTAGCTGCCGCCGGTCGAGCACGTATTAAGGCATTCATTAAAGCACTAAAATTAGTTGCCAAATCTTCAACACTAAAAGATGCTTTTCCTATTGGAGCGTGAACAATACCAGCCCGTTCAACACGGTATTCGATTTTACCGGCCTTAAACTCTTTAACTGCATTGGCAATATCTGCGGTTACAGTGCCGGCTTTAGGATTGGGCATTAAACCTCGCGGTCCCAATGTTCTTCCCAGGCGGCCGACAACTCTCATCATATCAGGTGTTGCCAGCACCAGGTCGAATTCCATCCATCCGCCTTGAATCTTTTTAGCCAGTTCTTCATCACCAATAATATCAGCTCCAGCAGCCTTAGCCGCTTCAGCTGCGTCATCCTTTGCAAAAACAACCATCCGTACTGTGCGTCCTAAGCCTGCCGGCATAGTTACAGCACCTCGGACCTGCTGGTCTGCATGGCGGGGGTTAACCCCTAACCTAACCGCCACTTCAATTGTTTCATCAAATTTAGCCTGGGCGTTATTCTTAGCTAATTCTAATGCTTCAAGTGGTTCATACAGTTTATTGCGATCAACTTGCTCTTTTGCTGCACGGTAGCGCTTTCCTTTAGCAGACATTTTTTTACCTCCTAGTGGTTCAAACGAGAGATCTCTCCCACATTATAAAAAATAATTATACCCTATCCTTCAACAACAATACCCATGCTGCGGGCTGTACCTTCAATCATGCTCATTGCTGTTTCGATACAGCTGGCATTGAGATCTGGCATTTTTAACTCAGCAATTTCCTTGACCTGTTGCTTGGTAACAGTTGCCACTTTAACCCGATTCGGCTCACCTGATGCCGAATCAATACCGGCAGCCTTCTTCAGCAGCACAGCTGCTGGAGGAGTTTTAGTAATAAAAGTAAAACTTCTATCCTGATAAACTGTTATGACAACAGGAATAATCAAACCATTATCCTTTTGAGTTCTAGCATTAAATTCCTTACAAAACTGCATGATATTAACACCAGCCTGGCCCAATGCCGGACCTACCGGTGGAGCTGGGTTAGCCTTACCTGCAGGTATTTGCAATTTTACTAAGCCGATAACTTTTTTAGCCATTAGCGCACCCCCTTAATTATCAATATTTATTTAAGTTTTTCTACTTGGTTAAAGTCGAGCTCTAATGGAGTGTTTCTACCAAACATAGAAACACGAACTTTCAAACGTTGCCTGGGAGCCGAAACTTCTTCAATAACACCGCTAAAGTTTTTAAATGGCCCTTCAGTAACGCTCACTATTTCGCCGACTTCATATATAACTTTGTGTACTACTTCTAATTCAGCCTCACCTAATAATCTGTCAACCTCTTCATCCTCAAGTGGAACAGGGCGTGAACCAGGGCCGACAAAGCCGGTTACCCCAGGTGTATTGCGCACCACGTACCAGGAATGATCTGTCATAATCATTTGCACCAAAACATAGCCGGGAAATATCTTGCGTTCCACGGTACGGGTTTGACCATTCTTGACTTCTGTGACTTCCTCAGTCGGCACTTCTACCCGAAATATTTTGTCTGTAACTTCCATAGATTCGATACGTTTTTCCATGTTAGTCTTAACTTTGTTTTCATAGCCAGAGTACGTATGTACAACATACCATCTTTTTTCAGCCATCATCTGCTCCTGTTTATTAAAGAATTAACTGTAAGAGCTGAGAGAAAGCTGAGTCAAGCAATAAAATTACCAGACTAACGCCCACAACGGTTGCCAATACAACCCCTGTAGCTGTTATTAATTCAGGCCTCCCCGGCCAATTAACTTTACGTAATTCGGCTCGAACTTCCTTTAGAAACTTAAATTTTGTCTTCTTCTTTTGAGGTTGAGCTTTTGTAGACATAAGTGACACTTCCTTTTTTACTGCCTATCTGGTCTCCCGATGCAGGGTGTGCTTGCGGCAAAATTTGCAATATTTGTTCAATTCCAGTCGGTTGCTATGGGTGCGGCGATTCTTACTTGTTCTATAATTACGTTGCTTACATTCAGTACAAGCCAAAGTAATTCCTACGCGCATAACAGGCACCTCCATCTAGATTTATATATTTAAGATCAAATGCTTTCTTTGGCATACAACCTTCATGCACTCACAAGGGTACCCAAATAAACTACCACATATTAAAATGCATGTCAATAAACACTCTTAATTTATAATAAAATATAATAAAAAAGCCGGTAATCCGGCTTTTTTACAAAGCAAGTTTATACTATGCTTACTACTCAATAACAGAGGTAACAATACCGGCGCCAACTGTTCTGCCGCCTTCACGAATCGCAAAGGTGGTACCCTGCTCAATAGCAATCGGGGTAATCAGTTTAATGGTCATCTGCACATTGTCTCCAGGCATAACCATTTCTACGCTGTCCGGCAACTCAATTACTCCGGTTACATCGGTAGTGTTGAAGAAA
>JANQLZ010000010.1 GCA_028280325.1 Bacillota bacterium | reverse complement strand
TCGGGCAATGGTTTGGCAGTTGTTGTGCTGTTGTTTTTGGAAATGGTAACCTAGGTGACAGTTTGCAGGACGTTCTTTGTGGGTTGAAAGAGGATAATTTACTTTTTTGTCCCTGAAAAAACGTTGCATTTGCAACAAAAAGAACCGTCCCCCTTGTTTCAGAACAATTGCTTTTCTGGTTGCTGGCTCTATATAGTTCAAGTAAACCCAATCACGACCACGCTCAATGAAGTGTTACTCTGTAACACAAATTTTTCAGCGTAAAAAAGTGAATAAACGACGAAACGTAAGGCATAACGTGAAATTTCTTTGTGTGGTTCTAATGTAACCATGACAACCCTTCGTGAAAGAAGTAAATAAACGACTGATAGTATCATTATAGCTAGGCTTCCAAAATTGAGGCTAGATCAAGGAATAGACAAAATTTTTAGCATAGATAATACGAGGCAGTATATCTATGAAAAAATTTTGGCGTGTGACGCCGAGGTAGCTCAATTATGGAAGCATCCGTGGAAAGAAGCAATACCCTAACGGTCAAGGCCTTCTAGAATCGCATTAATCTCCTCATCCGAATTCTGCACAGTAATACCAGCTCGGATGATTTGCTGCTGGTTTAGTGTGAATTTATCCATAGGAATATCTGTAATAGTTTTAAGTTCGGCATTCTCCCGGGCCTTGCCATAAAAGATCGCTACATAACCATCTTTTTCACCAATAAAAGCATATTTTTCACACTCAAAGCAGCGAGCATCAAGGTATCTCCGCATACTAACCTTTTCAGCTGAAAATTCCTCTATAACATAAGTTGGAAACAATGCTTCAAGTTGATATTTGTTTAGAGATACTAAACCTGCACTCCCCTGTGGTCTTTCATATACATAATCGTGCTGACAGGAGTCATAAAAGTCGTGGTAATAAATTTTGGTATCCTGTAGAATTATCGGGCTGACTATTTCTGAAACTTTTATATCGCTGTTGGTTGATTCACGATTAGAAAAAAAGCGATCAGGGGTTTTGCCGACATTGTTATTACCGGTCAGTAAGACCAAGGCAATAACCAGGAGAACAGAACACAGTTTTATTACAGTCAAAACAAAGCTGTTTTGTCTTTTATTATCAGCCATACTGCCCAAGTCCTTTCCAAAAGAATTTATTAGCAGTATGACCTATTAGTTAGGTAATATACATTTTACCGATTATCAGCGGCGTTTAATTAAACCTGGCGTTATAATAAACCCGTTGAACATCATCGTGATCCTCCAAAGCTTCCAGCAAAGCAATCAGTTTTTCAGAGTTTTCCACACTACAGGACTGATAACTGTCAGGTATAAACTCTACCCCAGTTTCATCGCCGGTAACACCTTTATCTTTCAGTTTTTCTTTTACAGAAATTAAGTCCTCTGGAGCAGTATAAATAATATACTCATCTTCATTGGTTACTAAGTCATCGCCGCCCGCTTCCAACAAGGTTTCCAGCAGGTATTCAACATGGTGCTGACAATCCTCACGATCAATTCTGATGACACCCCGCCGCTTAAACATCCACGCTACACATCCATTCTGTCCCAGGCTGCCACCATACTTACTAAAGTAATGCCGGACATCTGCAGCAGTACGATTGCGATTGTCAGTGGCTATCTCAACCATGATAGCTATCCCACCCGGGCCGTAGCCTTCATAAGCAAACTCTTCATAAACTGTATTATCGCTATTGCCTAAAGCTTTGGCAATGGCCCGCTTAATATTATCATTAGGCATATTGTTCTCACGAGCCAGGTCTAAAGCCATCCGCAGCCTGACATTGGTATTGGTGTCTTCTCCCCCTGCTTTGGCTGCGATATAAATTTCTTTACTTATCTTCGTAAATATCTTTGCTCTCTTGGAATCCTGTCGAGCTTTTCGATGCTTTCTGTTAGCCCACTTGGAATGTCCGGCCATAATTAGTGCTCCTCTTCAATAATCGGGGGCAGCGACAGCTTATGCCTGCTGGTTCGATGCAGATGCTCTATCCTCTTTCGGGCTTTGTCGGGTATCTGCTCTCCCTTTAAATACTGATCTAAAACCTGATAAGAAAAACCCATTTCCTGCTCATCAGTTTGATTAAGCCATAATCCCGCTGATGGTGGCTTTTCAACTATATGCTTAGGTATTTTTAACTCTTGAGCCATTTTTCTGACCTCAGCTTTTGACAGATGAGCTATGGGCATAATATCAGCTCCGCCATCACCCCATTTAGTAAAATAGCCAACATAACGTTCATCTCTATTACCTGTACCGACAACCAGAAGATTGTATAAATTTGCATAAAAATATAACACTATCATTCTTAACCGCGGTTTGATATTGGCCAGGGTTACTTTCGATGGTTCAAGTGAAACCGAGCTGCTTAATTTTTCTGACAAAAAACTATAATCCTCACTTAAATCTACAATAATGGTTTTCAGCTGCAGCAAATCAGCCACTGCTTGAGCGTCAACAGCATCTTGAGGATCAGATTTGCAGGGCATAATAATCCCCAGCGTTTTATCAGGGCTGGCCAGTTTACTCAGCCCAGCAACAACGGCCGAGTCAACTCCCCCGCTTAAACCAAAAACAAAGCCATTGGTCTGAGTTTCAGCGTTCTGTTTTTTGAGCCAATCGGTAATGAACACCATGCTATTAGTCATTTTTCTATCTCCTATACATTAAATCTTACACTGATAATATCCCCATCCTGAACGGGGTAATTGCGTCCTTCCAGCCGCCACAGCCCCTGATCTTTGGCCTTAGCAATTGAGCCACAGGCAATGAAATCATCATATCCAACTGTCTCGGCCCTGATAAAACCACGCTCCAGATCAGAATGAATCTTTCCTGCTGCCTGCGATGCCGTCAGCCCTTTCTTTATCGTCCAGGCTCTGACTTCATCTTTACCAACAGTGAAAAAACTGATTAACTTCAACAAACCATAGACAGTTCTCGCCAGTCTGAACACACCAGATTCTGATATCTGATAATCTTTCATGAACTCCATCTGATCTGCCGGCTCTAAAGCTGCTATCTCTGCCTCAATCTTGGCCGAGAGAATAAGCAGTGGGATATCTCTGTCTGCAGCAAATTTCTGCAAATCACTTTGCCCTTTAAAATTGCCATCAATCAACTGGTTTTCATCAATATTGACCACTAAGATTAAAGGTTTATCCGTCAAGAAGGTGTAGCTTTGCAAGTGGGACTGCTCCATCGCTGTTAAGTCAATCTGATAAAAAGGCTTGCCATCTTCTAACTCTAAAGCAATCTTTTTTAAGACAATTAACTCTGCTTGCTGTTCAGATGTTTTTTTCTTAGCATTGTTAATTCTTTCAATTCTTTTTTCGACAAACTCTAAATCAGCTAATAGCAATTCCATATCAATCGTCTCAACATCGCGCATTGGATCAATGTTTTGATCTGCATGAGCAATATCCTGGTCCGTAAAAGCTCTTACTACATGAATAAGGGCATCAACATGTCTGATATCTTCAACGAAGCTATTCCCGATACCTGCTCCAGTACTTGATCCTCTTACCAGACCGGCAATGTCGACAATTTCAAGCTGAGCGTGTATTGTTTTTTCGGGTTGAAAAACAGCTGCTAAATAGTCAACTCTTTTATCTGGGATATCTGCTACTCCGGTATTGGTAGTTGTTTTACCAGAGAAGAAAGCCGAAACTTCGGCTCCACTGTTAGTTAATAAATTGTAAACTGTTGTTTTACCCGTCATCGGCAAGCCGACAATACCACACGATAACATTGATCTCCCCCTTACTGCCTGCTTATCGCTTCAAAAAGTATCTTCTGAACATCTTCCAAAATAACTGATAACCTGTTTTCAGCTTCCATTAATTTTTTCACATCAGTATGCATCATTGTAATTTCAAATTGCTTCTGCCAACCAGTTATTTCAGCCTCGCTTACCTCGATACCGGCTAACTGCTTCTGCTGCAACTCCATCTGCTTGGTGCGCAGTGCAACATACATTTCCTCAATCTTTTTATCTTTTTGAAGAATCTTTTGGGCTTCCTGAATAGCCTTCCACTCGTCGCTTTCCTTTATTGCTGCTGCCAGCTCATAAGCTTTATCGTGAATATTCATTGCTGCTCCCCCCTTAATTTAACTATTTTATTATAGCACTTTCCAAGCTAAAAAATTTTGTTTATACTAAAAAACTAAGAAAGGTGGTCTTATTTCATGCTGGAAGTTGGTATAGTTGTTTTTAACAAAGTCGAAGAGCTTGATTTTATAGGTCCTTTTGAAACTATCTCTTATCTTAACAAATTACATCCTAATGCAGTAACCGTCAAACTGGTTGCCGAATCTCTTAATCCTGTCAGAGCCTTTAACGGCTTAAACTTTATTCCTGATGCTACATTCTGCTGTGAGCATCAATATGATATTGTGATTGTGCCAGGAGGAGCAGGCCGTAAGCAAGCCATGTTCAATAAAAGCATTCTGGATTTTATTAAACGACAGGCCCCACAGGCAAAATATATTTGCTCAGTTTGCACAGGTGCTTTTATTTTGGCCGAAACAGGTTTGGTTGATAGCTTAACGGCCACCACCCATTATACTGCTCTGGAAGAGCTGGCCGCTAGCTACAAAAATATTACTGTCCTCCCCAAACGGGTTATCAAAAATGATAAGTACTGGTTTGCAGCTGGTATATCATCGGGAATAGATCTCTCTCTGGAGCTCATAAAAGAATTATTCTGTGAGAAAGATCAAATGGAAATTGCCCAAAGGTTGGAGTATACCCCCCAAATCTAAAGAATTTCACTAACAATCAGGCAGGAATGTAACTTTAGACCGAGAAATATCAGTTATCAAATTAAATAGGAGTTGGTTTAATTGACCAAAGCTGAAATTTGCTTTAATCATTATTATACATACCAGGAGCTGACCGACTATTTGAACCAGGTGTCAGAGGCTTATCCCGATCTAATCAGTCTAAAATCAGTTGGCACAAGCTTTGAAGGAAGAGATATCTGGGCTGTAACTGTAACAGATTTTAACTCAGGCAACGCCTCGGATAAGCCAGCAATTTATCTGGACGGCAATATCCATGCTGGTGAGGTTACCGGCTGTATGGTTTGTTTAAAGGTGATAGACTATTTAATCAGTAACCGTCAGTCAGATGAAGTTCAACGGCTGCTCAAAACCAAAACTTTTTACATTTTACCGAGGGTCAATCCAGATGGAGCAGAGAAATATCTGACAACACCCTTTACCTTGAGAAGCAGTGTCCGTCAGTATCCGTTTGATAACTACAGTGATTTAGCTGGCCTTCATCCTCAGGACATCAATGAAGATGGCCAGATCCTGCTGATGAGAGTGCGGGACGATGCCAGAGGAGAGTGGAAGATATCCGCTAAAGATGATCGAATCATGCTGCCCAGAAGGCCTGGTGAACAGGGAGCCGCTTTTTATCACATTTATCCGGAAGGAATCATTAATAAATATGAGGACAACTCATTTGTCATTAATCGAACTCCCTATGGTTTGGATTTAAATCGAAATTTCCCTTCTAACTGGGATAAAGAAAATATCAGCGGCGGTCCTTATCCCACCTCGGAACCAGAGGTCAAAGCTATTGTTGATTTTATCCTCGATCATAAAAACATTGGAGCTCTAAACTGTTTTCATACTACCGGAGGCTTTTACTATCGCAATCCCTATACCTATTCCGACGAAGAAATGGACACTGATGACCTAAGAGCTACCCAGGAGATTGCCCGAGAAGGTTTCTATGTTAACGGTTACAGCGATGTTAAGTCAAATAACCGCTCAACGCTGACCGAGTGGGCTTACGAGCATCAGGGTATAATTGGTTATACAACAGAGCTCTGGAATCGTCAGGAAAGAGCAGGCTTAAAACGAGAAGATATCGCTAATGCTAAAACAGTTGAAGAGATTGAAGAAATAAACCTCAAGCTGCTAAATTGGAATGATATGGAGCTTAGCGGGCGAGGGTTTCAAGCCTGGCAGGAATTCCAGCATCCTCAACTTGGCTCGGTGGAAATCGGGGGCTGGGACTTTAAGTATGCTGTCCAAAATCCACCGCCCCATTTGCTTGACCAGGAGTGTTTTAAGAACGCCTTATGGGCTTTAAAACAGGCAGCAGCTCTGCCTGAATGTTTGATAGCTGAAGTAAAGGTCGAGAACATCAATGACAATATCTATAAAATTGTTGTATCGTGTGAGAACCACGGCTATCTTCCATCCTACATCACCAACAAGGGCAAAACCGTTGGAGCTGTAACTCCGGATAAACTATCAATCAGCGGTAATGACATTGAATTATTGCAGGGAAAAGACTGCCTTGAGCTGGGCTATCTGGAAGGATACATGAATGGCCAAAAAAGAAGGTATTTTTCATATGGCGATGCTGCTAAGAGCTTCATAAAACGCAGTTTTCTGGTTAAAGCTGTCCGGCTTCCTGCTACACTCAACATAAAACTTCAAAGCCAACGTGGAGGAACAACTGAAAAAGAAATAATACTTGAATAAGATCAGTTATTAAGGGCTGCCGCATTAGCAAAGATATGCTAATGCCCAGCCCTTTTTTATTTCAACAAAAGCCCTCTGCATAAAATCATACCCAATACTGGGCAGACAACTACTCAGAAAACAATCTTTTAACTAATCGCTCATGCAATTGTTCAAGCTATCGTAAAAACAACTGCCCAACAACTGCCAAACCATTGCCATACAATCGCCAACCCATTGTCTATTGCCTACCAACAACTGGTCTAACAACGCTAACTGGGTAGCATCACTGATAAGGCCCGGTTATCCAGGTTGATTTCCTGTAATCTGGAGTTAACCTGGTCTATAGTTATTGAGTTTATGATCTCAGGGTAGTTATTAAAATCTATTCCTTTAAGATAATAGGATATATATCTATTGGCGATCATGCTTAAATTATCATAACTAATAGTATACAATCCGATAAAGGTTCTTTTAGCTCTGGCCAGATCTGCTGCTGATATGCCACGAGTCTTGGCGTTTTCCCAACCCTCTAACAGGTATTTACAGAGTTCATTGGGTTTAGGGGTGGGACCACCCAATAGGGTATAAGCATAGTTTGTCGTTCCCGAATAGCCTATACTAAACTGCTCCGTTAAAAGCCCCTGCTCGTAAAGTTTGTTGAAAAGTATAGAGCTCTTACCCAGAACCAAATGATTAACCAGGTTGGAAATTATTTCTCGACGATGGAGACTGTCTCCGCTCCTATTCAGAGGAACATCCTTTAATCCCAAGGCCATTATGGGCACGGCAATCGGCATTTTTCCCTCCTTAAAAGCACAATTTACCTCCCTGGTTTCAGCTGGATAAAACCTCTTAATCTCTGGCTGCAGACTAAAGCTTTTTTTAAGTTGGTTTTGGTTAACAGCCTCAATGACTTGCTGGGGATTTAAATCTCCGACAACGTATAACACCATATTTGAGGGGTGATAAAAAGTACTGTAGCAGGTATACAGCATGTCCTTGGTTATCTTTTCTATTGAATCCACTGTACCAGCTATATCAATTCTGATCGGGTGCTCTCGATACAGGCATTCAAGCAAATTTCTCTGCAATACCCAACCGGCATGGTCATCATACATCTTTATTTCCTGCTGAATAATTCCCTGCTCTTTCTGAACATTCTTTTCCGTAAAATGCGGGGATTGAACGAAATCAATCAGCCTTTTCAGAGCTGGATAAAAGTTTTTAGTACCTGAAAACAGGTAAGCAGTCATGTTGTAGTTGGTAAAGGCATTTACTGATACTCCCAGTGAAGAGAAATCGTTAAATACATTACCCTCAGGCTCCTCAAACATTTTATGCTCCAGAAAGTGGGCTATACCATTGGGAACCTGGTGTCGAAGCCCGTCACGATCAACGAAGTCATTATCAATGGAGCCATATTTTGTGGCAAAGATGGCATACTTACTGTGATACCCCGGTTTAGGATGGACAAATATCTGCAGGCCATTGTCCAGGGTGGCTTTGGTAATATTTTCACGAAGATGGGTGGTTATGAGCTGATAATTCATGCTAAGCACCCTCCTTCGGAGCTCTTAAAAAGTAGATGGTATCAATTGCTATTTGCTGAGCTACCTCCACTACTTGCGCAACTGTGACATCTTTCAGATATTTTTCCATGTCCTCTGTGCTATAGGAACACCCAGAAAGCAGGCCTACCAGATAATAATCTATATTGCCCCCAGAAAAATCCTGCAGGGCCCAGAGACTGTTTATCAGAGATACTCTGGCTCTCTCAAACTCTTCCTGACTGACATCCCCACTTTGGATAGCTGCCACTTCCTGTTTGATAATGGCAACTGCCTGCTGGTAGTTCTTGGGGTCAATCCCGGCTTCAATAAAGATCATCTGCTTACTGCGTTCAGTATGAGAATGAACATAATATGCTAAACTGTGTTTCTCTCTTACCTTGGTAAACAATTTGCTGTGGGTACCTCCACCTAAAATATTATTGTACATCAAAAAAGCAGGTATCAGTTCTGAGCAAAAATCTCTCATGAAGCGTAGGCTGATAGCCAGTTTACCTTGATTAACCCGATCTGTTTCCACAACCTCAGTAATTTTTTCCGGAAATTTGATTATCGGCTGATTATAAGTAAAAATGCCATTAGCCTGGCCATTCCACACCAGATTTTGCTCGAGAATCTTTACTATTTGATCATTTTCAATATTGCCGACGACATAAATCTGAATATTTGCGGCCTCGACAAGCTCTTGATAAAAGTTAAAAAGATTCTCAGCTGTAATCTCGTCAACGTCTGCTAATCTGCCATATGCCGGGATTGCATAAGGCTCATCCTGGCAGCTGATTTCGATACACCGCTTTAAAGCCCACTCTTCTTTATCGCTATAGACTGATCTTATTTCTCGTCGAAGGACTTCTTTTTCCTGCTCAACATATTCCGGGTTAAAGTACCCGTCAACTAAAAGGGGATTAAAAAGAAGTTCTTTGAGCAGTGCAATTCCTTTTTGATAGACCTGATTATCGCCTTCAGGTGTCAGATATTTGGCACAAGGCATATGTAAAGCTACCTCAATTAGCTGTTTCTCACCAATTTTTCTGGACCTGGCACTAAGACGAGACCCATAATTATCTTCAAGACTCTGCTCAAATTTCAAGGAAGTAGGATAGTTGGCCGTGCCACGTAACAGTACCTTGGGCAGCAGCGCAGTTAATGTTGCCCTTTCATCCAAATCTCTGACAATAAACACTTTAATCGATACGGTCTTAAACTTTTTTATTTTTGACAAATTTACCAGACAGCCGTTACTTAATTGATTTTGGTCAAAAACGCTCATATCTTTATCACCTTAAGTAAATCTTTTTATATTGTGTAACTTCAAGAATCGGTATTATTGGAAGTAGATAGCCAGCTGCCATGCCCCTGTTCAGCACCTGGAACCGCTGGCTGCTGTAATGTACATTAATATGCTCAATATAATACAGAGAGCCGGCTTTAGCAACAGCCTTCAGCCGGCTTACAGGTTGTACACCTATCTTTCCCTTTTTTACTTAATTAATCCCAACTTGCGCCCTACAGCAGCAAATTTCTCTACGGCAAACACTAAGTCTTCAATTGAATGGGCTGCAGAGATCATCACTCTAATCCTGGCCTGCCCTTTAGGCACTGTCGGAAACCCAATTGAGGTCGCAAAAATGCCTTCTTCAAACAGATCTTTACTCATCTTGCTGGCTTCAGCAGCTGAGCCGATCATAATAGGTGTAATTGGAGTTTCACTATGACCAGTATCAAATCCCAACTCTTTCATTTTCTTTTTAAAGAACTCTCCATTACTCCAAAGTCGCTGTACAAGCTCATCGCTCTCCATCAGAATTTCGAAAGATTTGATTGTTGCCGCCACATCCGGGGGAGTTGTGGCTGAACTGAATAAAAACGGACGTCCGCGTTGCTTTATGTAGTCAATCAACTCTTTGCTACCGGCAACACAGCCTCCAACTGTGCCAATCGCTTTGGAGAATGTTCCCACTTCTACATCTACACGACCGTGCAAATGGAAATGATCAACTATTCCACGTCCACCCCGGCCCAATACACCTTCACCATGGGCATCATCTACCATGACAGCAGCATCGTATTTTTCAGCCAGTTCAACAATACCGGGCAGATTCGCGATATCACCATCCATACTGAAAACCCCATCAGTTATTATCAAGGTTCTCCCTGGTCGATCTTCCTGGAGACACCGCTCCAAATCCTTCATGTCACTGTGCTTATATATTTTTTTATTTTTACATCCTGAAAGGCGTACTCCGTCAATGATACTGGCATGATTGAGCTGATCACTGATGATTGTGTCATTTTTTCCCGCTAAAAGGGGTATAACTGTCGTGTTGGCCTGAAAGCCGGACTGCAGGGTAATGACAGCCTCCGCTTTTTTAAATCTGGCAATCAAATCCTCAAGCTGGCCGTGTAAATCCATTGTACCAGCTATCGAACGAACCGCTCCTGGCCCAATACCAAACTCATCAATGGCTGCTTTGGCAGCTTGTTTAAGTCGCTCGTCATTGGCCAGTCCCAGATAATTGTTCGAACACATATTGAGAACTTTTTTGCCTCCAATATTCAGCCAGGCTCCCTGAGGACTGCCCAGACTGCGGATATTGCTGTTGTACAGCCCCTGTTCTTTCAGCTCAGCCAGCGTATCCTTAAAGTGCTTCTGAAACGTTTTATTCATGCTATACCTCCATCATTTTTTTAATCCAATAAGCTTTATAATTTTGGCAACTAAAAAGCTATCTCTATTATAGCAATAATCCCTTGTCAATCAATAACCTGGCAATTTGCAAGGCATTAGTAGCAGCGCCTTTGCGCAGTTGATTGCCGACTATCCAAATATTTATCCCTCCTATTACGGTATGGTCTTCTCTTATTCTGCCCACATAGACATTGTCTTCGTCATAATAATCCAGAGGCATCGGGTAAATCTGCTTATCGGGATCATCGTACAAGACTACCCCCGGGGCATTCATCAAAGTGTCCCTGACTTCCTGACGAGACACAAAGCGCTCAAACTGAATATTCAACGATTCTGAGTGACACCAGAATACAGGAACACGGACACATGTTCCAGTAATTCCTATCGTTTCGTCATTCAGTATCTTATGGGCTTCTTTGATTATTTTAAGTTCCTCTTTGGTATAGTAATCATCAGCGAATACATCTACCTGGGGTAATACATTAAATGCTATCTGAAAATGTTTATCGTCACTGCTTGAGGGCAGTATTTTCGCCTCAGGAATCGAACCGGCAACGTAACCTCTGACCTGCTGTTCCAGCTCTGATACCGCTTTGTTTCCAGCTCCGGACACAGCCTGATAGGTTGAGAAAACCACCCGTTTAATTGGGCTGATTGCCAATAATGGCTTGAGAGCCATCAACATAATTATTGCTGAACAATTGGGGTTAGCAATAATTCCCCGATGATTGTCAACAGCATCGCCATTTACCTCGGGAATAACCAGCGGAACTTCCGGGTTTAAACGGTAGGCTGAGCTATTGTCAATTACCACCGCTCCCGATGCTACCGCATACTGAGCATATTCTTTGCTTATGGCCCCTCCTGCACAAAAAAAGGCTATATCAATGTCATGAAAACTATCCTTGGTAGCTTCTTCGACAATCAGATTTTCTCCTCTAAATTCAATACGCCTCCCGGCAGAACGTGCTGATGCCAGCAGAGTCAGCTCGCTAATCGGGAAATCTTCTTTGACCAATAACCGTAGCAGGGTTCTGCCGACGGCTCCTGTTGCTCCGACAACAGCTATATTATATTTTTTCAAATCAACCAACCTTTCCAATCTAAAACACTATTATAGAAATTAAGCGCCCCTTATGATATCTTATGACTTTATTTTTTTGCTGATACAATCAATTGCTCTGGTCAAAATGCTCTACAACTTCTTTCAGCATCTGCCTTATTGGCAATTGATAGGGGCAGCGAGTCTCACAAAGTCCGCAATCCTGGCAGTCAACAGCGGTTGCTGGCTGTGTCCAATATCTTTCTCTGGCCCATTCCTGCAAATTATAGCGGCTATAGTAGCCATCAAAGATAAACATTGTCGGTATCTTAATCCCCTGTGGACAAGGCAGGCAGTATTCACATCTCCGACAGAACCTGTCCCCCAGTAACTTGGCTTGTTCAAAGAGTTTTTCCTGCTCAACGGCGGTTAATGGTTTTACATTATTCCCCACATTAGCATTTTCAGTCACTTCACTGGCATTTTGCATGCCAGGTATGACCGTCGTTACATTAAACTGCAAAATGTAGCGTAAGGCCAAGTCAGCTGTGCTGATGGCTCCGCCTGCTAAAGGCTTCATAATAATTGTAGCGATATTTCTGTCAGCTGCCATTCTGATTACTTCCAAAAACTGATCCTCAACTGCATTAAACGGTATTTGAATAGAGATGAACTTGCCCGATTCAACTGCTTTTTTAGCTAAATGCGGCTTGTGGCTGGTGAATCCCAGATGTTTAATCAGACCGGCATTTTGAGCCTCGATAGCTGCCTCATAGGCCCCACCGGCTTCCATAATTTGCTGATAGGCATCGTCAGTACTGACATTGTGAAACTGATAGAGATCAATACTTTCAGTTCTTAAGTTGCTGAGGCTTTGGTTAAGTTCCTTTTTAAATCCGTGCGCATCACGGGCCATGGACTTGGAAGCTATGATAAATCCTCCACCAACCTGCTCCAGAGCATAGCCTATTTTCTCTTCGCTGCTGGCGTATCCCCTGGCAGTATCAATAAAGTTAAGGCCCTGGTCTTTAGCAATCTGTAGCAACTCAGCTGCCTCCTGGTATGATACGCGCTGAATTGGTATCCCTCCAAAACCTATAATGCTGATATCTAATGTATTACCCAGTTTGTTAAACTCCACTATTCATCCTCCTTACCCATGTTTCTCCCTGTACAACATTTTTCACAGCCTCACTGGAATTAAGTCTTGCGATCAGCTCTTCTTCAACAGTGACATGCAAATGATTGCCGGCTAAGATGCTTTGATCATTTAAATGCAGGTACAAAGGTATGTAACCAGGATACTCTTTGACAATATATATTATCTCTTTGAGATGGGTTTCATCCAGTTCTCCCTTTAGCTCAATATGCAATGACTCAATATCCGAAGCTATCGGAGCACAGCTTTCCAGAATTACTCCTACTCTATCATTTCTAAAATTAACTGTCCCGTTCAGTATAATTATTTTTCCTTCATTTAACAAGGAGCGATATTTTTCATAAGTTTTGGGAAACACGGTTACATCCATTATTCCAGTTGTGTCCTCCAGAGTTAAAAAGGACATCAGATCCCCCTTTTTTGTGGTTATTGTCCGCAGTGTTTTAATCATACCTCCCAAGGTAATGGCAGACTTGTTCAGAGCTTGATTCAACTCCGCACAATAATGAGTAACTATCCCCTCCAAAGCCTGTTTGTATTCGTCTAAAGGATGTCCGGTCAAATACAGTCCGGTCATTTCCTTTTCCATCTCCAGCAGCCTTTTGGGCGGAAATTCTTCGATATCAGGTATTGTTATAACAATCTTGTTCTGGCCTTGATCAAAGACATCAAAAAGAGATACCTGGCCATTTTGCTGTTTCTCATACTCGCGGGCAGCCTTACTGATACATTCTTCAAGTATTGCCATTAACTGTGAGCGCTTTAAACCCAAAGACTTCATGGCACCCACTTGAATCAAGGATTCAATAGTTCTTTTATTGACCTTACTTAGATCTACCCGATAACAAAAATCATACAGTGATTTAAACTCACCCTCTTGCTGGCGCGCGTCAACTATCATTTTAATTGCAGCTCTGCCGACATTTTTTATCGCCAGTAAACCAAAGGTCAGTTTGTTATCCAGCACTCTGAAGGCATAGGTTGAATAGTTGATATCTGGCGGCATAACCTCAATTTTCATTCTTTCTGCTTCATGCAAATAATAAGCTACTTTTGAGGTGTCATGCATGACATTGGTAATCTCAGCCGCCATAAAGTGCAGTGGATAATTGGCTTTTAAATAGGCAGTCTGATAGGCCAGATAACCATAGGCGCTGCTGTGTGATTTGTTAAAGCCATACTCTCCAAAGCTAGCCATTTGGCTCCATAAAATCTCTAGTTTCCCTACATCATAGGCAGACTTTTTGCCACCTTCAATGAATTTCTGACGGTATGATTGAACCTGTTCCATTTTCTTCTTGGAAAGGGCTTTCCTCAGGTAATTTGCTTCCATAGGTGTGAAACCGGCAATATCCTGAACTATATTCATGACCTGCTCCTGAAAAACAATTACCCCATAGGTTTCACCTAAATGCTTTTTAAGAGCGTCAAAAAGATAATAGCCCTGACCACTATGTGCATTCTGAATGTAATCCGGAATGGAGTTCATCGGCCCCGGGCGATACAGGGCATGGATAATAATTATATCTTCTAATCGCGAAGGTTTCAATTGGGTTAAGACATTGCGCATACCTTCACTCTCTAATTGAAATACCCCACTGGTATCCCCTTCACCGAGCATGTGATAGGTTTTCTGATCATCTAAAGGTATATTATCAATGTCCACTTCTATGCCAGAATCCAATCTTATGTTTTCCAGGGCGTCGGAAATTATCGTTAAGGTTCTCAATCCTAAGAAATCCATTTTTAATAAGCCCAGTGACTCAACTCTGGTCCAGGAAAGCTGGGTTGCTACTACCCCGTTTTTCATTAAAATGGGTACGTAATTGGTAATGTCCTGCGGGGCAATGACAACGGCTGCGGCATGAACCGAAGAATGACGGGGCAGGCCTTCAATCTTTCGAGCCAGGTCATATATTTTTTTTACCTGATCATCCGAATGATAAAGATTGCGAAGGTCAGGATTTTCTTCGAATGCTGAGCTCAGCGTAATTTTGGGATTCTCCGGAATCAACTCGGCTATTTTGTCTCCCATTACCAGATTCATTTTTTCTTCTTTGGGCAGCAGATAACGGGCAACGTCTTTTACAGCGCCTCTGGCTCCAAAAGTACCAAAAGTCGCTATTTGGGTCACACAGTCCAAACCATATTTTTGACGCACGTACTCAATGACCTCATCTCGTCTGGTATCCAGAAAATCGACATCAATATCAGGTGGGTCTGGGCGATTGAAGTCCAGGAACCTTTCAAACAGGGTGCTGTATTGCAAAGGATCAATATCCACTATATGCAAGGCATAGGCGATAATCGAACCGGCAACGGACCCACGGCCTGGCCCAACCCTGATTCCGTTTTTTCGGGCCCAGTCTATGAAGTCCCAGACAATCAGGAAATATCCCGAAAATCCCTTTTCTTCAATAATACTTAACTCTAAGCTGACTCGGTCTTGGACCTCAGCTGTTATCTGAGAATATCTGGTATGCAAGCCTTCCTGAACTAAATGCCGCAAATATGATTGCTCGTCAAACCCTGCCGGGCAGGAAAAGTCAGGCAGTTTATAGTCCCCGAACTGGATATCTACCTGACAGCGTTCTGCTATTTTAACTGAATTATCTAAGGCCTCCAAATGATCAGGAAACAGTTTGGCCATATCACTGTAGTCTTTAAACCAGAACTCATCAGATGGAAACTTCATTCTTCCTCCCGGGTTAACATCCCGAGAGGGCTCAAAGATACTTCTTTTGGTTTGGATGCAAAGGAGCAGATCGTGAAAGAAAGCATCCTCCTTTTCAATATAATGAGTGTCATTAGTCGCGACCAGAGGAATACCGGTTTCTCGGCTTATTTTGTATAGTGCCTGATTGACCAGATTCTGCTTAGGTATACCGTGATCCTGAATCTCCAGATAATAATTTCCCTTACCGAATACACCCTGATACCAGAGCGCCAGTTCAGCTGCCTTGTCGTATTTTTCAGACATAATCAGCCTAGGGATTTCTCCACCTAAACAGGCACTGAGTGCTATCAGGCCTTCGTTGTATTTCTCAAGCAGTTCGTGGTCAACTCTGGGCTTGTAATAGAAGCCCTCAGTGTAGCCTAAGGAGCACAGTTTGATCAGGTTTTGATATCCTTTATTGTTTTGGGCCAACAGCACTAAATGGGCAGGCCCGCCATAAGCATCGCTGGTGTCATCTTTTGTACGGGCTTTTTTTTCAAAGCGGCTGCCTGGGGCCACATAGACCTCACAGCCGATAATCGGCTTGATTCCCTCATCACGGCAGGCCTGATAAAACTCGACATAGCCATGCATATTACCATGGTCTGTGATGGCTATTGCCGGCATGCCTAAATCCTTGGCTTTTTTTACTAAGTCCCTGATCCGGCAGGCCCCGTCGAGCAGGCTATACTCTGTATGCAGATGTAAATGGACGAATTTACTCATTATCAGTTACCTCCACTCTGCTCAGGCAGCAATTTAGTATTATCTGTTCTCAGCATTGAAGACTGAATAATTGACATGATGCTGATCGCAGCACCCAGCAAAAAGGTTGATGCCGGGCTAATGTTCTTAAACATAAACCCGCCAATTAACGGAACCAGGACCCCGGTTATATGGTTAATGGTACTGCCCATTGCCAGGCTGGGCTTTAAATCCCTGTTTGTAGCAATCTTACTCAGATAAGTAGTTATGCCGACATCAAATCCAATACAGATCTGATCAATAATGTAGGCCAGGAAAAGCAGATAAATATTCTTGACAAAAGCATAACACAAAAACAGGACTGTAATAATTAAATAATTGATAACCAGCCCATTTCTCTCTCCGATTCTGTCAACCAGTTTTCCAATGATCGGGCGAGAAAAGATTGTAATAATAGTACTGGCAAAAGTCAGATTGAGAATAATCTCGCCAGGAACATCAAAAACTCTTAACATTAAATAGAGAGCAAAGGTCTGGGTAATATGACGTCTGCTGCCTGATAACAAAGTGATGATATAATAGGAACTGTACCGCCTGTTAAAGACCAGGCCGTCTTTTAAATTTACTTTTACTTTCGGACGCCGCTCATCGCTTTTACTGCGGTACAAGAAAATAATAATACTAATGCTTGCTACACAGCCGGCAATGATAAACATAAATCTGTAGCCGAGGGTTGGAGCAAAGGTCCTGGCCACCAAGATGGCCAGAACGGTTGCTATAGAAGCAACAGAATTCATCTGTCCCAATCTCAGCGCCCTTTTTTCTTTTTCGGCTATCCCTAAGACCATCGCATTTTGAATCGGAAAATAGAGGTGAAAACCGGTACTAAAGATTAAGGTAGCGACTACCAGTCCATTGAAACCCGTTACTCGAGATATTACAAACAAACCCATAACAGTGAGCGCAACGCACAGCGAGGCCATGATTGATTCCGTAAAAAAAAGTGTTATCAACATTAAAAGTACTGTTAATAATCCAGGAATCTCTCTAACACTGGCTATTACTCCAACCTGCTCGCCGTCTAAGGCCAACATACCTTCCTGTACTGGCCCTTCCATAAAGATGTTAATGACATTTCTTTGCAGGCCTAATCCGAACTGCATAAAGAAAGCCGCAAGCAGTAGCAGAGCAAATGCACGCGGCACTGTTAACTTCCAGGCTGATTTCATGTGTTAACCCTTCTCTCTAGTTTCCTTCTTTATCGTAGGCCTTACCACTTGCAGCGGGTCCAACAGATCTGCCCACAAAGCCCGCCAGGGCGAGAATAGTTAAAATGTAAGGCAGTGTTGTTAAAATCTGAGGCGCAATTGTAGTAATACCCATTACTTGAATAACCAGTTGTAAAGCAGATGTAAAACCAAATAATAAACAGGCCAGCATCGTTCTGACTGGTAGCCAGTTACCAAATATCATCGCAGCCAGGGCAATGAAACCTCGACCAGCTATCATTCCTTCTAAGAAAGCCGCCCCTTCTCCGATGGTAAATATCGATCCGGCAAAGCCCCCTAAAACACCACTCATAATAACCCCAAAATACCTGATTTTATAGACATTAACACCTAGAGTATCTGCGGCCCTGGGGTGTTCGCCAACAGCCCTGATTCGTAAGCCCAGCGGGGTCTTATACAGGATAAACCAGGTAATTGGCACCATCGCAAAAGCTATGTATACCCCTGGAGTATGTCCGCCAATAATTGGGCCGATAACAGGAATACCTTTCAGAAAACCGAACCAGCGAGGCAGTTGCCAGGCTAAGTCAATTGATGGAGATTGGCCACCGTGTCCATAAAACACATTTAATAAAAAGGCGGTAAGCCCGGCGGCTAAAATGTTGATTGCTACCCCGCTGACAACCTGGTTGGCTTTAAACTTAATTGAAACTACGGCATGGAGGGCAGAGACAACAATCCCGGCAGCTATGGCCGCAATAACCCCCAGCCAAGGGTTATGGGTTGCATAGGTAACTACCAGAGCAAAAAAAGCTCCAATAGTCATGATGCCCTCTAAAGCGATGTTGACAACCCCTGAACGCTCCGAGAACAATGCCCCTAACGCAGTCAGCAAAAGTGGGGCAGCCAGTCTAAAAGTCAAGGCGAACAGAGTAATAATTGCCGCTTTATTCATTGCTTGCCACCTCTTTTACTTGTTTTTTTCGTCTTTTATAGATCCATTTAACCATCTGATCAGCTGCTACAAAGAATATGATCGAAGCTTGAACGATAGCGACAACCTCTTTGGCAATCCCGGCCTGGGCCTGCATTAATGGTGCTCCGCGCTTCATGACAGCAAACAGGAAAGCAGCTAAAACCACCCCTAGAGGATGATTTTGGCCAATCAGAGCAATGGCAATGCCATCTGCACCAAACCCGGTAAAGGCACTCATTGAAGCTGCTCTGGCCTGAGTTCCCAACAAATGAATTCCACCAGCCAAGCCAGCTAAGATTCCACTGATCAGCATTGCTTTAATATAGTTTTTAGCTACACTAATACCAGCGTATCGGGCGGCTTCATTGGAATTTCCTACTGCTCTGACCTCAAAACCTGTTTTCGTTCGCCAGAGGATGATATAAACTATTATTGCCGCCAGCAGAGCCAATATTATACCCCAGTGCGCCCTCGACGGGCTGAACAAACCAATTTGAGGTATTTTAATGGCTGGATTAATAGCATGTGATCCTTGAAATTTGTCAGCCTTAAACCATTCTTTACTGCCGACTAAAAAATTGTAAATGTGTAGGGCAATATAGTTTAACATAATAGTAGTGATAACCTCGTGTACACCTCGCTTAGCTTTCAGCCAACCGACTATGGCAGCCCACAAACCACCGCCTACTGCTGCTGCTATTATGGCAGTGATCATCTGCAACCAGGCCGGCAGACCATTAAAAGTAAAGCCCACATAAGCCGCAGAAAACAATCCAACTATGTACTGCCCTTCTGCCCCTACATTAAACATACCGCACCTGAAGGCAAAGGTAATTGACAGACCTGTTAATATTAAAGGCACCAAAAATACCAAAGACTCTCCAAAACCGTAAAAACTGCCGAATACGCTGTTAAATAGAGTTCTGTATGCTGTAAGAGGGAGATTAAGAATCTGACTCAGGCTCAAGCCATCTTGTATGCCGACCCACATCATCGCTAAAGCTCCAACAATTAAACCAAAAAAAATAGCAGTAAGCGGAAGCCGTATTGATAACCAGGCTTGATGTAAAAACTCTTTATACCTCTTTGAAGCTGTCATTTTACATCATTCCCTTCTCAGATACTTGTCCACCAGCCATCAGTATCCCGATTTTCTGCTCGTCTGCTGCTGCTGAGCTCAGTTCGCCAACAATATTGCCTCCGTACATCACTAAGATTCTATCACTTAGAGACAATACCTCATCCAGCTCTAAAGATACCAGTAACACTGCATCGCCGGCGTCACGTTGCTCAACTAAACGGCGATGGACAAACTCAATAGCACCTACATCCAGGCCTCTGGTGGGTTGAGCAGCGACAATTACGCTGGGTCTGCGCTCTATTTCCCGGGCAACAATAACTTTTTGCTGATTGCCCCCGGAAAGCTTTTTGGCCTCAACCTTGATGTTAGGGGTTCTGACATCATAGTTTGCTACTAAGCGTTCTGCATAATCAGCTATTTCATTGTAATTTAAAAATTGACCTTTGGAAAAAGGCTTTTGATAAAAATTCTGCAGCACCATGTTCTCGGCAATATCAAAATCCAAGACCAGACCGTGCTTATGACGGTCTTCCGGGATATGAGCTAAACCTTCTTCATATCTCTGTCGAATGGAAAGCTGGGATATTTCCTTATCCATTAGTTTAATACTGCCCTGTTCCAGCTTTTTCAGCCCGGTAATAGCTTCGATCAGCTCAGTTTGTCCATTGCCGTCTACCCCGGCTATACCGACAATTTCGCCTGATCTAACCTGAAAACTTACCCCTTTAACTGCTGGCAGGTCTCGGTTGTCCCTGACCGTCAGATTATCTATTTCCAGATAGCTTCGGCCGGGTTTCAGCTCTTTCTTAGCTACTTTCAGGATCACCTTTCTGCCCACCATCATTTCTGCCAGCATCTCTATCGTCGCTTCGCCGGTGTCCAGCGTGCCGATTATCTGGCCTCTTCTGATGACGGTTACCCGGTTGCAGGCTGCTTTTATTTCTTTCAGTTTATGGGTAATAAAAATTATGGATTTGCCTTCTTTGGTCAAAGAACGCATTATTTTTATTAAGTCGTTGATCTCATTGGGAGTTAGCACAGCAGTCGGCTCGTCCAAAATGAGGATATCTGCCCCGCGATAAAGGGCCTTTAGGATTTCAACTCGCTGCTGCATACCCACAGATATATCCTGGATCTTGGCCTCCGGGTCAACCTCTAAACCATACTCCCTGCTGATTCTCAACACCTCGGAGCGAGCCTTTTCAAAGTCTAACACTCCCCTGTTAGCAATCTCTGCCCCAAGCATAATGTTTTCCATTACTGTAAACGGTTCAACCAGCATAAAATGCTGATGAACCATACCTATACCGTGTTTAATAGCGGTGTTAGGGTCTTTAATTTGAACTTTGCGGCCGTTTATAAATATTGTGCCTTCATCCGGTTCATACAACCCATACAGGATATTCATTAAAGTCGATTTGCCTGCTCCATTTTCCCCCAGCAAAGCATGTATTTCACCTGCTTTTACTTGAAAATTGACTCCGCTATTTGCAATTACGCCAGGAAACCGCTTGGTTATATCCCGCATTTCAATTGCCAATGTCATTTCTCCACCTCACCCCAGCTTCAACTTGTATATATTCTTTATAATTATAACAGTTTCATAAGCAAAAACCAGACTTAAGTCTGGTTTTTACAAGGTTTTTTTGATTTGATTTTACTTTACTCAATTGACCAAGCTTCGAACTCTTCTTCAGTTTGCGGCACTTGAATTTCATCATTAACAATCTTATTCTTAAATTCTTCTACTTTAGCCAAGACATCAGCCCGAATATCTTCTGGGATAGTCTCATTACTGGTAGGAGCTAATCCTACTCCGTTTTCTTTCAAGCCAAGTACAATAACTTCTCCGCCTTTAAATGTGCCATCTTTAATATACTCTTCAGAAACCTGAGCCATTGCTCCACCAACATTCTTGAACATGCTGGTCAACATATTGTCAGGAGCTTCATCTCTCTGGTCACGGTCAACACCGATTGTCCAAAATCCTTCCGGACCGGTTCCCCGCTCTTTAGCCGACTGAAATACCCCGGCTCCACAGTTGCCTGAAGCGTGATAGATGATGTCAATGCCCTGATCGTACATCGCATCAGCAAACCCTTTGGCAATCTGAGTATCTGTCCAGCTTTCAGTATAAGAAATATCTACAGTAGCCTCTGGATTAACGGCCTTTACCCCAGCTCTAAATCCGACTTCAAACTTTTTAATCAAGTCTCCGGTTTTTCCGCCAATAAAACCGATTTTGTTCTTATCAGTCGTCATTCCGGCAACTACCCCAACTAAGAAGGAACCCTCATGCTCTTTAAAAGCTACCTGCACCAGATTAGGATTACTTAACCCGGTTACATCGATAATGCCAAACTTCTCATCCGGCAATGCTTTAGCGGTTTCATCCATATTGTCAGCCAGCATATAACCAACTGCCCAGGTTAAACTGCTACCATTGTCGACTGCTAATCGGATATTTGATGTGTACTCTGTTTCTGTGTTAGAAAGTATGTAATCAAATTCATAGTTTGGATACTTGTCTTCCAAAGTCTGCAGGCCTTCCCAGGCGCTCTGGTTAAAGGACCTGTCGTTAATTCCGCCTGTGTCAGTAATCATAATAACCTTTCCATCTAATTCAGGTGCAGGTGGCTGATCAGCCTCTGGTTGACACCCTGCCATAACAGCAATTACCATCATTACGGTAATTAACGCTAATACCTTTTTCATACCTATAAAATCCTCCTTGTTATATCCTGATACTTCTATTATTTTCGTCAAGTTGGTGAAAAATCCTTCATATTAATACAAGTTTACCAAAAAAATATGGAATATTAAGAAAAAAAACTTGCTCTTTATTTTTAATGTGGTATTATCCATTTTGGCTGTTATAAATTTACGGAGAGAAGGATTGCTATGCTGTACATCGGGATATTAATTGTAGTGGGAATGTTGGGTGGTAAAATTGCAAAAATATTTAAAGCCCCTACAGTAACCGGATATTTATTGAGCGGGATTTTAATTGGACCCGCTGTTTTTAATATAATAAACAGCACGAATCTGAATAAGCTTCATATCTTAAGTGAACTGGCTTTATCATTAATTGCCTTTACCATTGGCTCAGAGTTTAACATGAAGAACATTAAAAAATTAGGTAAAAATATATTTGTTATTACCATAGCGCAGGCTGGCATAACCTTTCTTCTGGTTTTTGCTGTTTCATTTTACCTATTCAGCGCCAGCTTTGCTTTTAGTATTTTACTGGCTGCGATTTCCTGTGCTACTGCCCCGGCTGCTACGATTATGGTTATCAATCAATATCGTGCTGACGGACCTCTGGTTCGTACCTTAGTGCCGGTGGTAGCCATTGATGATGCCATCTGTATTATTGTTTTTGGGATCTCTTTCTCCATCTCTAAAACCTTTTTGGGGAGTGAAGCCTTATCGCTCGGGCACATGGTTTGGGAGCCTTTTCTGGAGATATCATTTTCTCTGCTATTAGGAGCGGTAGCTGGAATTTTATTCAGTTTCAGTCATAAATATTTTAAGAGCGATGAAGACACTTTGATTGCTTTACTGGGTATTGTGATTTTATCTGCCGGTATTGCCATTCATTACAACCTCTCCTCACTGCTGACTTGTATGATGATTGGAGCAATGGTTGCCAATCTGCTGGGTGACAGAAAAAGAATATTTCATTTAAGTGCCAGGTTTTGCCCACCAATTTATCTAGTTTTTTTTACAGTAGCAGGAGCCTCGCTCCACTTGGGAGAATTATCCCATATCGGGCTTTTAGGTATAGCTTATGTACTGGCCAGAACAGCAGGCAAGATCTTAGGTGCAGCACTTGGCGCCAAGCTCTCTGCTGCTCCATCAGTTATCAGCCGTTACCTTGGACTGGGCCTTCTACCTCAGGCTGGAGTTGCTATCGGTTTAGGGACACTGGTTAATAATGCTCTGCCGGGGATCGGTCCCAAATTGATGACTGTAGTTTTAGGAGGGGTTGTTTTTTTTGAAATAATAGGTCCTTTCAGTGCTAAATATGCTATTCAGCATGCTGGAGAGATAGGAAAAAGACAAATGCGTGATTAGCTTGAAGATTATCACTACAAGCTTTCCCTTTCAGGAATGAGAATGACTTTTTTTGAAGGTGCTGCAGGCTGAAGAATTAATTGTAAAGGAGGATGAATCTTGAAATTACTGGTTTTAATACTAAATAAAACATCGTATTTAGAGGATATATTACATGCTTTCAATGAGATTGGTATAAAAGGTGCAACGGTATTAGATAGCACAGGGGTGGGGAGAACGATCGCCGATCATCACAGCTCCAACTTTGCTCTGATGTACTCGTTACGTAAGGTAATCGACGGCGGCAGGCCCTACAACAAAACTATCTTATCTGTTATTGATGATGAACTGGTTGAACCAGCCATTAAGGGTGTTAATGAAATATTAGGTGATCTGCATCAGGCCGGAATGGGCATTATGTTTTTTGTCCCACTGGACAAGGTCATTGGTTTGCCTAAAACCTACTATTAGCCACACCAGTTGACGACGGCAGTAAAATACAATATAAAGCGAATAGCAGTTTTCTGTTTACAGCCTACAGTTTTATTTGCATTTTGAAATGTAAACTGTAGGCGTTATTAATTTAGTCAATTGCTGGGCTTACCGGGAGTTGTTACTCAATAAAAAAATTCATCCAGAATGTACCGAGTCTAAACAAAGGATAAGAATAATATCTTATAAGTGTAATTGCTAAACCAGATCGTTACCTTATCAACATCTTATCCATAAGGACGGAGGTCATCCAATGCCTATTATCATAAATCCCCAAAATTGCCGTTATACAGCCTGCACCACTTTGGCTCGGACCTTTTCTTATAATGGTCTCAAACCCCATTTAACCGGGCCGGTAACAGCAGAATTAAAGGATCTAAAAACCCTGCTAAAAACCCCCACCCGCGTCAATGACATTGTTGAAGTCCGGCTCTACATTGGCCCATTTCAATCCCCTGATGATTCGGCAGAGCATAGCGTTAAGTGGAAAGCTAAAAACAGCACCTTGCCGGCCATTTACCGAAAATTCGAATTTAAGCATAAGATAAGATTGGCTTCGGATACCCCCTGTGTTAAAAAAATCATCTCTGCCAGCAAAAAACTGGCTACTGATAATATTCGAATAGTTCATGGCAGGATTATTATCACCCTGAAGCTGTGTACAACAATTGTCTACATTACCAAAAAATAAAGATTGATGAATATTTATTAATCTTATTTCTGTTTTTATTCAAAAATAAAGCTGGCATTATTAGTATATACAGTATACAATGTATGGGTAAAGTGAGGGGTTGATAAGAATGTTACAGATCTTTGGTATTCTGCTGGCTTTTAGCTTAATTATAATCATGGTAAATAAAAAAATTGCTTTAGGCTATGCCTTAATTATAGGTAGCATAATTGTCGGAGCTTTTTCAGGGCTAGGGGTCAGCGGTATTGCTCAAACCTTTGCCAGTGCTTTAGTTGATCCGGTGACCATCAGGCTGGTCATTGTGCTTGCTCTTATCGGCGTTTTGGGCCACTCCATGCAGAAAATGAAGGTATTGACAAAACTCGTAGCCAGCCTAAACAGAATTCTTAAAAGTCCAAAACTGACTATTACCGTTATCCCATCAATTATGGGAACTCTGTTAGTAACCGGCGGTGCTGTTATGGCTGCCCCGCTTGTCGATGAAATCGGCGATGACCTGAGCCTTTCCAGGCCTAAGAAGGCGGCTATTAATCTGATCTTCAGGCATGGCTGGTATTTTATTTATCCGTTGATGCCGACCTTTATTTTAATGGCTGAAACAGCTGGCATTGATAAATTTGCCTTGATAAAGCTGCAATGGCCACTTACTTTAGCTATGATTGCTACGGGCTACTTCCTTTGGGTTCGCCCGGCCAAAATAAATCAGGAACTGCCCCAGGATAAAGTCGCCAGAAAAGATATCAAGCAGCTTATCTTAACCAGTGCTCCCCTGTGGGTAAGTCTGACCTTAGCCCTGGTTTTAGAGAAAGTTAATTTTACTTCCTGGGGATTTTCGCCATCTCTGGCCAGCATTTTAACTCAACTGGCCTTTCCGATAGCGCTCTGCCTGGGTATTATTATTGCCGTATTGCTGGGTGAAAAAGCCGAAAACAAAGTTACAAAGACCCTCGTCGAGGGCCTTAAACCGGCAATTATCCTAAGCGGTGTCGGTATTATGATTTTCAAGGCAATGGTCGGTCAGCTTACCGTACTCAATGACCTGGTTTTAAGCTTTTTGAACACCGGCATTCCATTGTTTGTAATCTTTGTTACTCTGCCCTGGCTTACCGGATTTTTGAGCGCTTCGGCAACATCAGCAATTGGAATTACTCTACCACTGTTGCTTCCGGCACTGGCTTTAAGCTCAAACCCGCTGCCTTACGTGATGTTAATGTACAGCTCAGCTTTTATGGGCTATTTAGTCTCCCCACTCCATCTCTGCCAGGTCTTGACATTGGAATATTTTAAGGTGAAGATTTCTGAATTGTATCGGGAATATAAAGTAGTTATTCCTTTAACTTTTGTTGTTTCTTTAGTAGTGTTTTTTCTAGTGAGATAGCATCACCCTGGTTTAATCGGCGGGCCAATATTCCGCCGATTTTTCCTGTCTCCTGAGCGCTGAGCCCTCCCCATCCATTTTCAACCAATTTTTCCAATAGACCCAGCTCAGTTGCTATTTCATATTTTAAGAGATCTCTTTTTACTACATTGCTTTTATTATGCATTTATAGTCACCCTGTTTATTATTGACAAACTTTTAGAATATTATGGCATAGAAATTAGATATTTTTGTTAAGGCAAATTAATGTGACATTTTTACATATATAGCGTATACTAATTACATAAATAACGTATAATAATTGTTTGTATGCCGGCATTATATATGTTAGAATACATAAAGAAACTATTATATAACCAATTCTTTCGGAGGAACTCGTAACTATGCAAAATAAAACTCTAGCTGCTGCTTCCAAAGAGTGTTTTATGCGAAAGCCTGTACCAGCTCGCAGATTATTTGTTAATCCTGACCGTCATACTTTAAGGCAGTGGGCGGCGAAAGATGAAACTACTACTGAGCATGGAAGCCCGGTTTATGTGACTCAAATTAGGTCCAGAAGCGCCCAGAATACTTATATAGTTGCAGACAATCTGGAGACCGGTGTTTTCCAGCAGCCGTGGACTAAAGAAGATGCCCAGCAGCTTCAAGATCAGGTGCATTCTTATTTAGCCCATCGGGATGTAATTCAATTGGATAGAGTTTTAGGAAATTCTGACCGTCAGATGACAATAAGGCTATATGTTACTAAGAAATATGCCCGAATAGCCCTGATGCTGGCTAATATGTATTACCCCCCTGCCCCAGACCAAGCAAAGTTAACCGATTCAGATGTGGATTTGCTCACAGTCTATGTTCCTGAGTTGAACACCCAAAACCGACAGATTTTTGCCGACATAGACAGTAAAGTTACCTATATCACTGGTACCGATTATTTTGGAGAAGCCAAAAAATCGTTTTTGCGCCAGGCCATGTACTGCGCTAAAGAGTGGGGTGGTTTAGGTTTTCATGCCGGGTCTAAGATCTTACGGGTACGAGATATCAATGGGAAGTTAAATGAATATGGATTTATAATGTTCGGTTTGTCAGGAACCGGCAAGACAACGCTGACCTTATCGGATCATGATTTATGCGGTGAAGAAGAGTCTATTATTCGTCAGGACGATGTAATATTAATGATGCCCAATGGCTATTGCTATGGGACCGAAGCAGGCTTCTTTATTAAAACAGATGGCCTGGATGAAAGGCAGAGGATTCTTTTTGAAGCAGCTAAATCTGCTGATGCTTCTTTTGAAAACATCATCGTCAATGAAGAAACCGGATCAGTTGACTTTACTGATTCTGTATTAACTAATAACGGCCGGGGGGTCCTGATGCGCAAGGATATTCCCGGTATTAAAGACAAAATAGATATTGAGAAAGCCCATAAGATAATTTTTATAACCCGAAGAAATGATGTCATGCCGGCCTTGGCCAAATTGACCCCTGAACAGGCTGCCGGTTTCTTTATGCTGGGAGAATCAGTTGAAACTGGTGCTGGAGATCCCGCTAAAAAAGGCCAAAGCAAACGCTGCGTAGGAACCAATCCATTTATAGTCGGTTCTGAAGCTGAAGAAGGCAATCGTTTCTTAGAAATATTGAGAAGCAACCCTGATATAGAATGTTATCTTTTAAATACTGGTCGTGTCGGTACCTCTTACATTTATGGTACAAAGGGCAAGAAAATAACTGTTGAAATATCAACAGCTTTAATGAGGGAGATAGCTAGAGGATCGATTGAGTGGGAAAATGATCCATACTGGGGCTACCAGGTGGCTAAAACAGCTGAAAATATTGATTTATCGGGATATGATCCTAAAATGTATTTTACAGAAGAGCAATACCATATCCTGAATTACCGTTTAATGCAGGAGAGATTTGAATGGCTGCGACAGTTCCCGGGTCTGGATAATGAGATCATCACCGCTATTTGCGGTTATTAATTAGGGTTGGTAAGAACGGGCGAACACGATGTTCGCCCTTTGTATAATCTTATTATGAAATAAAGAAAGAGCCTGAGGCCCTTTCTTTATTATTTTTATATAACAATTATTTTTTATACAAAACTTCTCCGTCAATCATCGTCATCTCACAACTGGTGAAATTACAGAACGGATGGCCGTCCCAAACTACTATATCGGCATCCTTTCCTACTTCCAAACTGCCAACTCTGTCTTCTATTCCCAGGAATTTGGCGGTATTAATCGTTACAGATTTGAATGCATCTTCTTCTTTTAGACCGGCACGCATGGCCAAGCCAACATGAACTGGCAGCCAGCGAGTTGCTCCGGCAACATCAGCATTTATGCAGACATTCACCCCTGCTTCGGTCAAGACAGCAGGAGTATCCATTCGTACTTCCCACAGCTCTTGTTTGGAAGGACCCATTAATAACGGGCCGACAATGGCTGTAACATTTTTCTCAGCTAATAATTCTTTAATTTTATATCCTTCTGTGCAGTGTTCAATTGAATACTTTATGCCGAATTCCTCAGAAATTCTGATAGCTGTAACAATATCGTCAGCTCGATGGGCGTGAATTCTGGCGATACACTCTCCTCTTAGCACTTTCCCCAGCATTTCCAGCTGCAGATCCCGCTCTGGAGTTGGTTTTTCATCTTTTTTAGCCTGATCAATTTTATTCAGGTAGTTTTGGGCTTTAATTAAAGCTTTTCTTAAAACAGCTGCATTGCCCATTCGAGTCATTGGCGCCTTTTTGTTTGTGCCGTAAACCCGCTTTGGGTTTTCTCCTAAGGCCATTTTCATGCCTTCTGTGCCCGGATAGATCATTTCTTCAACTGTTCTACCCCGCAGTTTGATCGCTATCCCGGTGCCACCAATTATATTTGCAGAACCCGGTCCGGTGTATACTGAAGTGACACCATGTTCTCTGACCAGTTTAAATGCCGGGTCTTGAGGGTTGATTGAGTCTATGCCCCTCACTTCCGCAGTTATTGGGGAGGTCATTTCATTGAAATCCATGACCATTGGGACATTGGGTTCACCCCATAAGCCTATATGGCTATGTCCGTCAATTAACCCCGGAGTAACCCATTTTCCACAGGCATCAATAACTTGTGCATCACTTGGTATCTCTATGTCTTTGCCGACTGCCGTTATCTTACCCTGATCAATTAACACTGTACCCTGTTCTATCACACCATTGGTAACTGTATAAACTTTACCACCCTTAATTGCGTATTTCATTAAAGCCCTCCTTAGTTATTATTCTATTGTCTATTCTCTCACCCGGCTCAATTTCCTGCCATTAACTCAAATTAACTTCAGTTAAACTACTTTTCCCATGGAGACTGCGGAAACGGTTTCCAGACCAACTGAGTCAGCTGTACTTTTTCTGATGTTTCCTGGCACGGCTCATCCTCATTTTCAGACTCTATTTTCTCGATTTCGTGATCCTGTGAGGCAGAAATATTAAGCTGATCTGTCTGATTATCACTTTGCTCATTAAGATCATCTTCTACTGGCTCTGCTGTATCTGGCTCCTGTTCAGGAGCAGAATCTGCAGTTGTATCAGCTTCCTCTTGAATACTTTCTGGCTGAGGATTATATGACTGAGATTCAGCATCTGCTTCTACTGCCTGCTCAACGGGCTGCTCCACCGGTTCGACGATCAACTTCTCGGGCTCCACTGGACCCTCTTCCTGTTTAGCTGCATCTGCCTCCTGCCTGATATTTTCCTGTTGTACTCTGGCCACTACGGGATCAATGACTATGATGTTCACCTTTTCTGCCGCTACAGGCGGCTTGTCAGGCTCCCCTGCTACGTCATTCTCTTCATACTCTTCCAGCTCTTCGTCCAAGGCGCTTTCTTCACCGACAGGCAGTGATATTTTATAGCTTATGGGGATTCCTTTCTCCTCTACAATTTGACAGATGATATTGTAAAGATCATCATAGCTTTCAGCCACTTTATCATAGTCTGATACTAAACATAATTGCCACATTACTATTGAGGGCAGCACTTTCCATTCTTCTTCGGTCAAAGGATTTAATTGATTGTACTTATCCAGCGCTTCTCTGATGATTTCAAGTTTGTTGTACTTAAATATACACATCAGCTTGGCCAGATCGATAACCTGCCAGTTCCACAGAAAAAGTTGCTGCCAGGGTTGGAACAAAGTACTGTTGCCTGCAATTATCAACCGCTGAGTTTTAAACCTGGGGAGAGTAATTGTCAGACACCTTTCAGGAGTAAAATCAATATCCACCCCCAGCAAACTTTTCAACACTCTTTTGCGCAGCTCTCCGGGAATTCCACTCAATTTAGAGGCTTTAATCTGTTTAAGCAACGACCTGGGCGGAGCCAGGCTGTCTGCAAAATCTCTGGCATAGACTATTTCTCTGCTCAGGTAGTGCCATTTAGCCAAAAACACAGCATGCTCAATAAAAATATTATCCGCATTCAGTTTAGTATCATGAAATTTTGTTAAATAATAGAGCTTATTTTCTGTTTCAACAAACGGAGCGCCGTCGCTGGTTATGTACCAATCAGTAACCTTGAGCACGTCATTGCCAACCAGTGTTTTAAAAACATTATAGGCTAGCCATAGCTGTTTGCTCGTTCCATAGTACCTTTGTAACAGAACTTTACCTTTATTACTATCTAAAACAAGTAGCTTTTTATTTGCATTTGCATTCTCAACATCATAAATTACTATATTGTACTTATCCAAAGTTGATAAAATATAGTCTGACCCATAAGAATTGCTCATTTATCATAACCCTCCTGCCATTTGCAATGAATTTGTACTAATATATATGCAAAGACAAGGTGTTTTAAGCTTAAAGATTAAAAATACTATTCTTTCTTATTCAGAGCTCCTAACGGGCAGGCTTCTGTACACTTCAAGCTACAGCTTTCCAGGGCATTGTGCAAGGGTAAACTATCCGCCGTTACTCTGTCTTTCTGACATTGCCAGCGAAACAGGGTATCTCCTGCAGTCAGGGCCTCAAATTCGCAAAAACAGCTGTTATTTTGCTCTACACAAGCTACAATACATCTCCCACAAGCAACACACAGCTTTTCATTCCATTCAATGCACATTATTATTGTTCCTTTTCTAAGGCCTGAGCCAGTTTTTTAAGCTTGTCCATTAGCTGATTAAAGTTTTTTGGATTAAGCGACTGATTTCCGTCAGACAGGGCTGCCTCAGGTTTGGGGTGTACTTCAATCATCAGCCCATCAGCTCCGGCAGCTACAGCAGCTAAAGCCATGGGCTCAACTAAACGCCAGTGACCGGTGGCATGGCTGGGATCAACTATGACCGGAAGATGGCTTCTGGCTTTAACTACCGGTACCGCTGACAGGTCCAGCGTGTATCTGGTTTTTTTTGCGAACGTTCTGATACCTCTTTCACATAATACCACATTGCTATTTCCGCTACTTACAATATACTCAGCTGCACTGAGCCATTCATCTATCGTTGAACTCATACCCCTTTTCAGCAGTACAGGGGTTTTTCTCTGTTCTCCTACCGCCTTTAACAGGGCGTAATTGTGCATATTACGGGAACCAACTTGCAGCATATCAGCGTATTGGCAGACCAGATCAAGTTGTTCTATGGCAACCACCTCAGTCACAATCGGCATTCCAGTCAGTTCCTTGGCTTTTTTAAGAAAACACAGCCCCATCTTTCCCAAGCCCTGAAAGCTGTAAGGAGAAGTACGTGGCTTAAAGGCTCCACCACGCAGCATATTTGCCCCTGCCGACTTTACATGATGAGCGATTTGGACAATTTGCTCTTCACTCTCAACTGCGCAGGGGCCAGCAATTATACTAATATTACCATCACCGATACTAATATCTTCAACTTGAACCACGGTATTGACCCTACCCTGTTTTCTGCTGACCAGAGGCAGGGTAGCCCAGGTGGCAACAACCTGCTCTACCCCACTGAATGACTCCAATGACAATCCTCGCACAAGCTCCGGTTCCGAGGCAACATTAAACAAAACTCTGTCGCCACTTTTTGCCTTTTGGTACAGCATACCGGCTTGAAGAAGTTTTTGAGAGACTGCTGTTATGTCCTGTTCTTTTGCATCAAGGCTCATTACTACGATCACAGGTATTTCTCCTATCTTTCTGGCGTTACAAAAACCTGACGTACACGCCAGGTTACTATTGCTTTTTTGGGCTACAGCTGCTTTTAAACTTATCTGTTTCTTTATATTTAATTTATCTAAACTTAATCTTTATACTGTTCCAGATAACTGACAACCTGTTTAGCGATCTGATCAAAACTATGGCCGGCATTGTAACTGGAGATAAGATCTAAAGGATCTTTATTACGCCCGTAAACCTTGCCATCATTAGCTATAAATCCCCATGATCGATACACCGGACCGGAAGGCACCCCGGTGCCAATCGCAAAATAGTCATACGTGCATCTCTCCTTGATCACATGCCCGTGCCGGTCTACTGTATGCACTAACTCATGCCATAAATTGTTATCAGGTACCCGACTGTAAGGGCCTAAATAAGGGCAAATCTCGTTTTCTATAGCAAATCCAGTCTCGCAATCGGCCATCGATTGAATAATTGATGATAATACACTAACACATATTACATACAGGTCATCTTGAGAAGCGTTCTGACTATCATCCTGTTTATTGATCGGAAGCCCAATCATATGCTCAATCTTTTTGGCAATATCCTCTTCGGTTTTTCCATCCCTGAACTCATTAAAGTAATAATATACTTCTGAATCAGTTGTAGAGCGGAAATTGCCCAAAGATATATTGAAGTAACCAAAAGCTGAGCTCAAAGGACTCGCCGGGTCTTGGGTTAAATATATTGTATAGTACCCCTTAGTTTTATTAATATACCCCAAAACGTGTAGCCTATCATTTAAATGATGTCTTTTCACTAAAATATCAATTAAACGATAGGCTAACATAAAATTCTCTCGAGAGTTTGGATCGACAGCTATAGATCTCATATTTTTTCCCCCTATCTTTTATTAATGGGTAATTCGCTAAAAATAATTATAATCCTGCTCTATTTAATGCGGTATATTCTTCTTTCCACAGACGGAAGTAATTTTAATACCGTAAACGACAACATGCTGAGCATCACCAGCTGATACTGGTTCAAATTTCTTGGTAGTGTACTTTTGGGTCAAACTATTCAGGATATCTGCTTTCTCAGGGCCGTCAACTGAAAATGGCTGACCATAACCGATTATACTTTTGTAGTAACAGGAAAATTTACAGGCTTTGTCTTCATGTTTGATAGCAATTAACTCATCCACTTCAAAGCATACCTCCCGAACTTCCTCTAACGCTGTTACTTTTCTACCTGCTTTGGCACTGTGAAAATAAATCACATCATTGAGGCAGATAAAATTTACCGGGACAATATAGGGTTTTTCTTCAGCTATTACTCCAATTCTAATAATATCAGAACTTTCCAATAATTCATAAATCTCGTGCTCCGCCATCTGTCGATCAGATCTTCTCATTTTATGCATCCTCATTACCTCCTCTGACTTTCCTGATCTAAATAAATGATGCCATCGGGATGAATCCCAGCCTCAATCCTGCCGATCTCTTTCAAATCACTGACATCAATGACTGATATATCATTAGTCTTATTGTTGGCCACATAAGCCAATGTTCCCGCTGGGTTAAACACCGTTCCTCCTGGCCACACCCCAACTCTTATCCGCTTTATCTCTTTTTCAACAGCTGTATCTATAATAGAGAGATTCCCAGATTCACGATTAGGTATAAAAACGTACTGACCGTCAGGGCTAAAAATTAATCTGATGGGTAAGGTGCCAACTTTAATTGTTTTTTTCAGGTCAAAACGACCTGTATTGATTATGTATACATTATTATCATGCTGGTTTGCTACATATAGCAGTGAGTTGGCTGGATTTACGGCCACCCCTTCCGGGCCGGAGCCTACTGGAAAATGGGTCACTATCTGTTCAGTTACAGCATCAAACAGGGTAATGTTATTCGAGCCGATATTTGGCACATAGATATCTTTTTTATCTGGAGAGAAGTAAATCATATGAGCCTTTTGCTGAAGAGTAGGAATAATTTTTCTAATTTCTAAGGTTTCGGTGTTAATAATGAATATTTTATTAGCATAAGTTGAAGCTATAAACAATGATTGGCCATCTGCTGAAACCCCGACACCATGAGGAAATCTGAATTCTGGATGGGATATTCTCTTTACTTCCCTCATTTTAGCTGTATCGATAACTGAAACAGTATTACCACCAGCGTTAGTGACATAAGCAGTTTTTCCATCAGCTGACAAATCAACTTCATGAGGATTGACGTCTACAGCAATCTTTTCTACCGTGTTGCCACGACGGGGATCAATAAAAGAAACTGTGTTTTCATCTTTATTCAAGACAACTAAGTATTCAGCCATTCCAGGTCCTCCACTTTTTTATATTTTAATGATATCATTATATCATAGCGCTTAGAGAAGGATCAGGTAAATGAAAAAGATAACATTTTGCGAGCAGAATCTCCACCAAGGATCTTATGTGGTTTTTAACATTCTGAAAGAAAAAAACTATCCAGACTTTGAACTGAGAATAGCCAGGTGTTTAGCTGAATGCGGCGAATGCTTTTCAAAATACATTGTAGACTACCATGGCCGGTTGCTTGTTGAAAACACCCCGGAAAGGCTGTTGAACAGGATTATTCTTTTAATAGAAACTGACAGTAAATAAGCTAAAGCGATTATCAGTATCTACCTTTACCAATAGTATATGCAGTTTAATATGCTTTTTTGACATCCCGGGTCTGTATCTCCAGCTGGTCAGTAATGTTACGTGTTACTGGCCATAAATTGCTAAGATACCGACAGTTTAAGCTCATCTTCCAAGGTAGCTATTGCTTTGGCAGTCTGGGTTAATCCTTCCTCAATATATCTGCCGAGGCTGCTAAAAGTTTTCCAGGTCAGCTTTCCATATTTTTCACAATCTATCTTGATAATTAAATCAGCATTTTTTTCTAATTGGCTGTAGGTTTGATAGACACTGGCAATGTTCATGTATTTCTGCAGGCTGGTAATCACTCCCTTGACCGGAACCTTATCAATCACTCCTTTGACCTCTGAAGCGATAACGTAGTCGGCACCCATCATTTTAACAATGTCAGCAGGGTTGTTGTTTAGGATATAACCATCAACCAGTATATTGTCACCATATTTTACAGGATGAAAAATCCCTGGAATCGCAATGCTTGCTCTAATGGCTTTGGCCACTTCTCCCTCATTAACCACCTTCAGATGGCCTTCAGTCAAATCAATGCATATCGCAGAAAAAGGAATGCTCAAATCCTTAAAATGCTTGCCCCCGGTCAACATCACCAAATCCTGATATATTCTTTTTCCTTTGAGCAAAGCAAATTTCGGGAATCTGATATCGATATATTTCCCCCAGTCTATTCCCTGAAACAGTTCAATCATCTGGTCTGGAGTCATCCCACTGGCATATAAGCCCCCGATTAAAGCCCCGCTGCTTGTCCCAGCAATATAAGATATTGGTATGTTTCTGTTCTCCAGTTCTTTAATTACCCCAATATGGGCTACTCCCCGCAAAGAACCTCCGCCTAGTGACAAACCGATTTTATTCATAGTAACCACTACCTCCTGCTGTTTGTGAAGTTTGCCTGGCTGTCAATATTTCATTGACCAGTGCACCTATCCCCGGACTTAAGGCGGTGATGTAGTTTTCAATATTACTGCGTAACTGACCAATCGCCTGCTGATTATTAACAATACGACCTAACTGGACTTCATCTAAAGCATCCGTGCTGCCATTAATAACTAATCCCATTTCTTCCAGGTACTGCAGATTGTAAAACTCCTGTCCTGGCAGACACTGATGAACATAGTAAGTTCTCCTGCGATGTAAACATTCCGAGATTGTTACCCCACCCGGCTTACCAATGATTAAGCTGGATCTATCATATAATTTGCAGATCTCTTCCTTATTATTGATGTAAGATAAAGGAATTAAATTGCTGCAGTTCATTCTCAGCAGTCTCTGGTGAAGCCTGTTGTTAGTACCGCATAAAATATAATAATTGAAATCACCCTTCGGGTTTAAATTTCTGATCAATTTTTTTATGGATCCCAGCCCACTGCTGCCCCCTGTTATCAGAATATTGTGATCCCGAGGGCTGGCTATAGGCATTGTACTTCGGTATTGTTTATGCACAGGAATACCACTTATTATCACCTTGAGGTTTTTGTTTCGATGTAACAGCTTTTCCTTCATTTTTGGAGATGAGACAAAGTGATATTCAATATTGCTGCAACCCCAAAAGTTGTTAACAAAAAAATCGGTATAGATATTAGCTACCGGAACGGAACATTTGTTATTTCTTTTTAATCTATCTAATATAGACGAGGGAAATCCATGGGTGCAAATGATAAAATCAGGCTGCTCTCTCTCGACTATACCTTGCAGACTCTTTATAAATAATGTCCCTAGGCTGTTCGTAAAGTTAATTTTACTGTAATTCTCTGGACCGGCAATCCGCCTGTATATTGAATCATACAGCTGGGGAAATGTACTCAATGTATGTTGGTAGGCACTTGTCAGGCTTGATTCTAAAAGCTGCCAGGAATCAGAAAGTAAATCAATTTTTACTACCTGATGGCCGTAGCCAGCCAGCTCGCCTTTAACCACATCTGCAACCTGATGATGCCCTGAAGACATTTTAAGAAGGGGTAAAATCATAACCTTAGCCATATGAATACTCCTGTGCGATATTTTTCATTTTTCAGTGTTTAGCTTTCCACATTGCCAGCTGTTTATTCCAGCTGAATCTGAAACTGTGATCAAGTGTTAAGAAAAAAGATTGTGCCTAAACAGACTGACAGGTTAAGAAACAGTTTCGTCAAAATACTTTCTGGTTTTCTGCCTAGTGTCATATGCCATGGCCATCATCTTATGAGCATATTTCCATAATTTAAGCTTTTCTGTTTGTTAGCTGCTATGCTATAATTACTGTGATTGTCGTCGAATAATGAGGAGGAATCATCTTGGATGATAAAACAAAAAAGATCAATCCCCAGAGCAAAAGAAAGAGGGCCAAAAAGAAAAAGAAGCTTGGCTTTTACATTCTTATTTCGCTGATTGCTGTTGTTGTACTTACCGGGCTAACGATAGGTGGCTTTGTTATTAAGTTTATCGTCACAGCCCCTACCCTTAACCCCAATGAACTAAGACCTGTTCAAACATCATATGTTTATGATGATCAGGGAGAAATATACACTACTTTCCACGGAGAAGAAGATCGTACCATAGTTAAAGTTGAAGATATTCCAGAGGATTTAATTGACGCCTTTATTGCCATTGAAGATGAAAGGTTTATGACTCATATTGGTATAGACTTTGAATCGATTGGCCGGGCTGTGTTTAAGAGATTTACCGGCGGCCGCCATGAGGGCGCCAGTACCATAACCCAGCAATTGCTCAAAAACTCCATCCTTACTCCGGCTAAGACCTGGGAAAGAAAAATTCAGGAGCAATGGCTGGCTATCCAGCTGGAACGGATCTATACCAAAGAAGAGATTTTAGAGATGTATCTGAATCGGGTCTTCATGGGACATTATGCCCATGGTGTAGAAGCCGCCAGCAATATGTATTTTGGCAAGTCAGTTTCAGATTTAAGTCTGGCAGAGTCCGCTTTACTGGCAGCAGTAAATCAGACCCCTAACTATTTTTCGCCATATAATAAAGCAACGGACTACGTTTCACCACACAATGGTAGATTATATGAAAACAGAATAGATGAAACAATTGAACGACGCAATCTGGTTTTAACCAAAATGGCTGAGCAGGGCTATATTACGGAAGCAGAAGCCAATGAAGCCAAACAGGATAAAGTGGTGCTCAGCGGTTCTAACCGTAAAAGCTCCCAGCTGTATCCCCAATTCACCTGGCACATGAAAGAGGTTGCCAAAGATGCTTTGGTAGCCAGTGGTTATTGTGAAAACACCTCTGAAGCAGACCAGGTTATATTTTCTGGCGGAATCCACATTTATACTACTTTAAATCAGAAAATGCAACAGGCAGTTGAGGAGACCGTAACAGAAATTCTCAAGGACCTGGGTGAAGAAGAGGAAAACGGAACCATGGGGCCCCAGATTGCTGCAATGATAATTGACCCTCAGACTGGTCATGTTAAGGCAGCTGTCGGGGACAGAGATGTGAGCCAAAATGGCTTGAAGCGTTATGCCCAGTCCTTTGTTCCAACAGGTTCAAGTGTCAAACCAGTGTTAGATTACGCCGCAGCGATTGAGAAATACGGCTATACAGCTGGCACAGTCCTCGATGATGCTCCAGTATCTTATCAGGGCTGGGGATCAGGTGAATATCGCCCATTGAACTTTTTCCGTAATTTCCAGGGTTTATTGACAGTGAGGACTGCGATAGTAAAATCATTAAATATACCTGCGGTTAAGACCTTTATGGATATTGGCATTGAAAATGCCATTGACTTTGCTCATCAGCTTGGAATTAACAGCACCATACATCCGTACCCATCATCAGCCCTGGGCGGCTCGGAACTAAATTTAGAAGAAATGACCCGTGCCTTTGGGGTCTTAGCTAATGAGGGGCTACTTGTTTCAGGTAGAGATAATGACGGAAAATGGCAGAGCATCTATGTTACCAAAATTACTGATAGCTCCGGCAATATTATTTATGAGCCTAATATTCAAAAGAGCAATGTTATGAAGAAGGAATCTGCCTATATTTTAACAGATATTATGAAAGGGGTCATTAGCTATTACAGGAATGCCTCGACAATCGGCGATTATCCTGCTGCCGGAAAAACTGGAACCTCACAAGGCTCTCAGTACACCTGGTATGTTGGATACACCCCTGAATATGTTGGAGGAGTGTGGATGGGCCATGATAATTACAAATATCCACCCAGCTCCGGCAGCAACAATGTCAATGTTCCCAATTCAAAGCGCAAATGGCAGGAACGAAATGGTTTGACCGGCAGCAGATGGCCGGCGCTGGTCTGGGGCAATATGATGAACAAGGCCTTAACAGCCATCAATGCTCCCAAGACACAGTTTGACGTGCCTGACAATATTGTCGGTCCGCTAACCATAAGTTCCAAGACTGGCCTGCTGGCCGGACCAAATACGCCGACGGAATTCAGATACGATGAAATATTTATCAAAGGAACTGAGCCAACCGAAACAGAAAACTTTTTCTTTCCAGTCCGCATCTGCAAAGATTCACATTTGCTGGCTGGTCCCAACTGTCCAGCAGAGTCAGTTGTTACCCGGCTGAGATTTCAGAGGCTGGAAGATTACGACCGGGTAGATATCGATGGCAAACCATTGCAGGTACCTAAGGATGCCATCTGGGAGGTACCAACAGCTTTCTGCAATATTCATAATGCTACTCCAGACCCCGAAGAGCCAGAAAACCCGGACGACAATCCCGATGATCCTGATCCGGACGACGGAGATAATCCCGGCGGACAGTAGAATTAAAGCCACGAGAGTTTGGACATTCTCGTGGCTCTTTATTTCTATTAAATAAAATATCAAAAGCTTATCTATTTTGATAATCTGACTACTGTAACACCCCAGCCCCCTTCTGCTGCTGAGCCATATCTGCTGCTGACAACCTGTCTGTGAGATTCCAGATACGATGTCACCCCTTTACGCAAAGCTCCAGTTCCTTTGCCGTGGATGATGGCTACCTCTTTGCGGCCGTCCAGGATGGCCTTATCCAGATACAAATCAATTTCATGTTCAGCTTCTGAGATTGTTTTGCCTCTTAGATCTAATTCTAAGCCAACCCTTTCTGATCCCCTGGTAATCACTACCCCGGATACTTTTTGAGTTTTAACAATTTCATCCAACAGATTTACATCCACCCAGACTTTCATGGATCCAAATTGGACCTGTACCTGCTTCTTATCATTGATATCAGCTACAACGATCCCCTCTCTGTCCCACTGTAAATGTCGCACCTGCATGCCCTTACTGATTTGCCTATTGCTCCTTTTAGCCTTTAACTTAGGCTGGGGTTTAGTAATTGTGATCTGCTGGTCATCGTGATGAATACCTGCTTCGACCTCACCCACTAACTTCCTTGTTGCTGTGATGCTCTCTTCCAGTTCCTGTTTACTTTGCAGGTCAGCGAACTCAGCTCTGAGTCCGGCTATCAATTCATCCAGTTCTTTCTTGACATCTTTGGTATATTGTCTGGCTTCATCAACTGCCTTTTGCTTCAATTCAGTTTCCTGTTCAGCCAGTCTGTCGACCCTTTTTTGGTACTCCTCTTGCAATTTTTTATTCTCCTGCCGGAGTCGATCAGCCTCCAGATAAGCCTGCTCTGATTTCATTCTATTCTCTTCCAGCTCTGAAATCATGTTTTCTACATGTTTCTCTTCTGAACTGATATATTTTTGAGCGCCTTTGATAACGCTTTCCTGCAAGCCCAGTCTTTTGGCGATCAATAAAGCATTGCTTCGCCCAGGTATTCCCACTAGCAAGCGGTAGGTTGGCCGCAGGGTTTCAACGTCAAATTCTACCGAACCGTTTATTATTTTCTCATGATTATAGGCATAAGCCTTTAATTCACTGTAATGAGTAGTGGCAATCAGAGAGATGCCTCTGTTAATTAAGTTGTCAATTATTGACATCGCCAAAGCTGCGCCTTCAACCGGGTCAGTACCCGCACCCAACTCGTCCAGCAGCACCAGCGACCTGTCGTCAGCTACATTTAGCAGCGTAATAATATTAGTCATATGAGATGAAAAGGTACTTAAACTCTGTTCAATGCTTTGTTCATCACCAATATCGGCTAATACGTTGCTGAATACGCTAATTTCAGAGTTGTGGTTAGCTGGAATATGTAAACCAGCCTGAGCCATTAGCTGCAGCAGCCCGACCAGTTTGAGGGTAACTGTCTTTCCGCCAGTATTGGGGCCGGTAATAATAATGGCCTGGTAATCTTTACCCAGCTTAATATCAATGGGAACAACCTGATTGATGCTGATCAATGGATGCCTGGCCTGAATCAGAGAGATGTATTGAGTTTCATTTATTTTAGGCTCAACCGCTTTCATGGCCAGGCTTAACTGACCACGGGCATAAAGAACATCAAGGATACCTGATGTATCAGATATTAAACTCAACTGTCCATAATTATCGTGGAGCAAATCGCCAAGGTGGCGAAGAATGCGCTCAATTTCCTTATGCTCTTTTTGCTCCCACTCTCGTAATTTGTTATTTGCTTCAACCACAGCCATCGGCTCAATAAACAGTGTCGAACCGCTGGCTGAGCGATCGTGGACGATGCCTGGAACCTGCTGTCGGTATTCATATTTAACAGGCACCACATAACGATTTTGTCTCATTGTTACTATATTATCCTGCAAATATTTGCTGTACTTTGGAGATTGCACGATTGCCTCTATTTTAGATCTGACCTGTCCTTCCAGACGCCTGATTTGTCTCCTAATGTCAGCCAACAAGCTACTGGCCCTGTTCAGGATAGAACCATCCTCAGCAATACAGGTGTTTATTTCGTCTTGAATATGACTTAAATTCTCTATCCCTTCCACAATGCTGTACATCAACGGGGCATCATCTAAATTTCTATTAATTATTTTTGCTGCCAAAGAGTAGCATTTTAGCGTAGCAGACACATGTAGCAGCCCTTCAATGCTGGGCATGGCTTTAATTCGAGCTCTTTCTAAGGTCGGCCTGATATCTTGAAGGCCTCTTAAAGTGAACCTCTCCGTTGCGATTAAAAACCTGGCTTCTGAGGTAGCCTGCAGTTGATGTTGTATTTGGCTAATATCCTGATAAATCTCCATGTTGTCAACTAATTCCTCACCCATGGAACTGACAAGATATTTTTTCAGCATAGCTATTATTTTGTCAAACTCCAGCGTGATCAATGATTTGCGGTTCATGATATCCTCCAGTATTTTTAAGCTTCGAAAAAAAACCCAAGCTCCCAAAAGATGCTGAGCTCAGGATATTTTTACCCCCAAATTTAAGCTGACAGTGGGCAATAGTAATCAACTTAAGCTGTTGATAGACATTTAACTGTTAATTTGCTGTCCGTCTGGCTCCCGGGCATCAGAATCAGATCTGCTGTTAAAAAGAGCTAATTGGAACCCTTTAGCGTACTCGCTCTTTAACTCATTCAGTTCAGCTAATATTCTTAAGGCGGCCAGGACAGCAACCTGATGGGTGGACAGTTTAGGGCTGGCCTCAGCTATATCACGCATCTGTTTGTCCAGCTCCTCTGCCAATTGTAAAATATGCTCTTTCTCCTGCGGACCGCGCAAAAGGTATTGATGGCCAAATATAGTCACGGCTACACTTTTCTTGTCTACCATCCCTGGCCCTCCAATCTACAGCAAATTTATACTATAATTATACCAAAAGCAACAAGTATTAACCAGTAAGACCCGGCCAGGGCCTGACAGCGCTGGGCTAACCTGTTGTTTCTCAGTTATTATAGCCACCTCACTCATCGCAGTGCGGCATTAAAATGCTTGATCAGAGCATCGATTACCTGATTATGGACAGCATTGACTTCTTCAGCTTTTAAGGTCCGGTCCCCGGCTCGATATTTCAAATTAAATGCACAGCTTTTCTGACCAGTTTGCAGCTGGACACCTTGATAAATGTCGAATATTTTAATATCCTCTAACAATTCGCCAGCAGTTTTTTGGATAACATTGAGCATGTCTCCTACCGGGTACTCCTCATTGATGACAATAGCCAGATCTCTGGCGACTGCCGGATAGGGGGCTATTTCTCGATAGTTGGTGTCTTCCTGACTGAGTTCATTAATAACATTCAGGTTTAATTCGGCAAAGATCATTTTAATTTCAGATTCCAGGCCCAGCTTGGAGACAAGATCAGGGTGCAGCTCACCCAAATAGCCAATCTCCCTCTGATCACATAATACAGTTGCCGACCGGCCGGGATGAAGATAAGGCTTTAGTACCTTTCGATATTCAGCCCTTAAGTGGAATCTCTCACAGATAGCTTCGATAATTCCTTTCATTGAATAAAAATCATATTGCTGAGGTGTTTGCTCATACCAGTTTTTCTCACTGATCAGTCCCCCCATTAAAATGCCGGCCATTTCATGTTCCACAGGGAGATCGCCATCATCCATTTTTAAAAATACTCTTCCTACTTCGGCTATCAGCATCCCATTGCGCTGACGGTTAAGATTATACTTTGCAGCCTGAAGCATACCGGGAAGCATTGAAGTGCGCATTATGCTCTGGGTAGAAGTCAGGGGATTACTGATCTTTACTGTCTGACGTAAATTGTCATTCTCTGGTAACCGCAATAAGTCGAGCTCTTCAGGACTGTGAAAGGCATAGCTTACTACCTCGTCAGCCCCCATGCTGCGCAGCAGATTGCGCACCAGTCGTCTATTGCGGATGGCTAAAGGCAACTGGCCTGAACCTTCAACACATGGCAGCGTTGAGCCAATTTTTTCATAGCCGCGCAGCCTTAAAACCTCTTCCACCAAATCTATGCTTGATGTTATATCCGGCCGCCTTGTTGGTATGGTCACCAGTAAATTATCATTGGACTTCTCTACTGAAAATCCCAATCGTTCAAAATATCCAATCGTCTCTTCAGCAGTAATGGGACTACCTGCTACTCTGGAAGCATGATCGGGGTCAAAGTGGATTACTGCCTGTTCTTCACTGGCTGCAAAGTCACTGACTGTCCCGGGTACAATCTCGCCAGCTGCTAACTCCTTGGTCAGCTGAGCAAACCTGTTCAGGGCTGGCATGACTCTGCCTTGTTCTATTCCTTTGCTAAACCTGGCCGATGCCTCGCTATTTAACCCCAAAGAGCGCGCCGTGCGCCTGATACTGGGCCCTGAAAAACTGGCCGACTCCAACAGCATGGTGGTTGTGTGTTCGCTGACCTCGCTATCGTGTCCTCCCATAACTCCGGCTATAGCTATCGGCCCGTTGGGATCAGCAATAGTCAGGTCGCTGGCAGCTAAAACCCTGGTTATACGATCCAGGGTTTCAATCTTTTCCTGGGCTTTGGCTTTTCTGACAATGATATGTTTATCCTCAATTTTCTCGTAGTCGAACGTGTGCAGCGGCTGGCCATGTTCCAACATTACATAGTTAGCAATATCAACAATTAAACTAATGGGTCGCATGCCGGCATGCCGAAGCCTGTTTTGCATCCAAAGAGGCGCTGGCTGTCTTTTAATGTTTTTGAACATCCTGGCGCTGTATTGAGGACACAGGTCTGCTGCTTCAATATCAATAGTAACCATTTTTTCTACTTCATTGCTAAGATGATTATCACAATAGTAAGCCGGTAATCTGACCTCTGTTTTCAGCAAGGCGGCAACCTCATAAGCCAAACCTGTCATGTAACTGCAATCGGCTCTATTAGGCGTTAAATCAAGTTCTAACAGATAATCATCGCGCCCCAGCACCGGTCCTAGTTCACTGCCAACTTCGGATACATTATCGGGTAAGATATAAATCCCCTCTTTTTCCTCAGGCTGCATCACTTTGTTTTCATAACCGAGTTCCTCGAGAGAAATTAGCATACCACAGGATTCTTCGCCCCGCAGCGAGGATCTCTTAATCTTCAGCCCATTTGGCAGAGTTGCACCGACTTTTGCTACCGGAACAAACTGACCTGGGGCAACGTTATCCGCACCGGTAACAATTTGAATTACCTCTGTCCCAACATCAACCTGGCATATCCAAAGTCGATCAGAGTTAATATGCTTTTTAACATCCAGTAATTTTCCGACAACACATTGTGCTAAACCCTGGTTTAAATCGTGTACATTATCTACTATTACCCCAGCAGCCGTCAGGAGATCTGCCAGCTCATAAGCATTAATATCAATCTTTACATATTCTTTTAACCAATTATATGAAATTAACATCTTCAGCCCTCCCTTAGTACTGCTCGATCATGCGCAGGTCATTTGCAAACAACAGCCGTAAATCGTTAATACCCAGCTTTAACATCGCCATCCTGTCAATACCCATGCCAAAGGCAAATCCGCTAACCTGCTCCGGATCATAACCGACATTCCTTAAAACATTGGGATGAACCATGCCCGAGCCTAATACCTCAATCCAGCCTGACTGTTTGCAGGTTCTGCAGCCCGTTCCGCTACAAAACACACAGGTTATATCCACTTCAGCGCTTGGTTCAGTGAATGGAAAATAGCTGGGCCTGAGCCTGACTTTCGTACTTGCACCGAACATTTGCTGAAAAAATGCTTCTAAAGTCCCTTTGAGATCAGCCATTGTCACCCCTGGACCCACAACAAGTCCTTCGATCTGGTGGAACATCGGAGAATGGGTAGCATCGTCATCACGGCGGTAGACCCGGCCTGGGCAAATTATTTTGACCGGCTCATTGGGCTGCTTTGCTTCCATAGTGTGTATTTGCATTGGCGAAGTATGGGTCCGCAAGACTACATCATCACTGATATAAAAGGTATCCTGCATATCACGGGCCGGGTGATCCTTGGGCATATTTAAGGCCTCAAAGCAGTAGTAATCAGTTTCAACCTCTCGGCCCTCTTTGACCTCAAAGCCCATACCCACAAAGATATCGACCATTTTTCCATAGATCAGGTTTAAAGGATGTATATGTCCGGCAGGGGGACGCTTGCCTGGTAAGGTTATGTCGATTGTTTCTTCTTTAATTCGTTGGGTCTTTTGCTTTTCTTTGAGCTCATGAATTTTACTGGAAAACTTCTCTTCTATTTCCTGCTGAATTCTATTTGCCAGTTTGCCAATGACAGGGCGCAGTTTAGCGTCCATTTTGCCCATTCCTCGCAACACTTGTCTTAGTTCACCTTTTTTGCTCAGGAATTTTATCCTCAATTCCTCCAGCTGTTCCATATCTGTGGCACTGTTAATATGCTCTAAAGCAGTTAATTTAATTTGATTTAACTTCTTTTCCACTTGATGCACCCCTTCTCAAAAATTAAACGATAGGCTAAGGCAAATCGTTTCCTTATAATACAACAAATAAAAAATACTGCTTTCGTGCTGGGACGAAAACAGTACGCGATACCACCCGGCTTGGCTAAAAAGCCCACCTCAAAAATAATAACGGAATAACCCGAAAAAGCTTACTAAGTTTTCAGCTCTTGGCTCCATGGTGAATTCGCTATGATGTTTTACGAAGCAGATTCTCAGTCAGCGATCTACTTTCCCTGAACCAAACTATCACAGCTACTAATCCATTTCCTTGCCGTTTGTTATAAAATTATACCGTATTATAGCATATCATGGGCCTTAAGACAACTTAAATGATACATGATAACGCCTCCAGCGATAGCTACATTTAATGACTCTGCCTGTCCCCTAATCGGTATATGCAGTGAATATGAAGCTTTGTCCAGCCAAAAACTGTCGACTCCATGTCCTTCATTACCTAATACTATTGCCCACTTTTTTAACCCCGGCAGTTCAGGCAAAGTATATTGAGCGTTAGCTAAGGCAGTGACAATAACAGGCACCTCATGTTCCTGCAGAAAAGAATAACACTTTTCAGAATCTAGATTATCTATTATTGGAATATTAAAAACAGAAGACATGGTGCTCCTCAATGTTTTAGGATTATATACATCACAACTGCCTTTAGTAATCAATATCTTATCAACTCCAAAAGCATCGGCTGTTCGAATCAGGGTTCCTAAATTGCCCGGGTCTTGCACCCGATTAATAACTAATACTTGGGTTAGATTTCCGCTGCTAAGATCAGCCTCAGGTTTATGAGCTATGGCGATTATACCCTGACTGTTGACAGTTGCCGAGATATCCTTAAAACACGAATCTGCAGCCAGCAGTATATTAGTGTTGGAATCCAATGAAGCAATAATTTTTTGGAATCTCTCACTGCCAACTGTTTCTTCGTTAAAGATAATATCACTAACAGGTACCTTGTTTATAATCGCGTCGTATACCATTCGGTAACCTTCAATAATAATCTGGCCTGTTTTTTTCCTCTTTTTGGGCAGATAAAGCTCTTTACAGAGTTTAATAAGCTTATTATTTTTACTGCTGATTCTTTTATACATAGTTTTCCTGCAGCTTACGAAGCTTTTTTGTACTACCCATGATAAATAGCGAATCATTCTCAGTGATAATGTCTGAATCATCAGGCTGGAAGTTTATTTCACTGCCATTTCTGATAGCCACTACTCTCACTCCATATTTAACGGGCAGGTTCAGTTCAGCCAGACTGGATTCAAGCATACTTTTATAAGGTATTAATTCTAATATTGCTATCTCCGGGGTCAATTCTAAAAACTCTTTTACCTGGGGAAAGACAAAGCTGTAGGCCAATCTTTGGCCCATATCGTGTTCTGGCAACACAACCTGATCAGCTCCTATTTGCATCATGATCTCCTTGTCCATGGAGTCATCAGCCCGGGCAGCAATGTGTTCAATCTTTAGCTTTTTAAGAACCATTATTATTCGAGTTGTCGTGGACAACGACCCCACGGCGACAACCGCAATCTCACATGTTTTAATCCCTGCAGCCCTTAAAGCAGTTTCATTGGTGGCATCACATTCTACCGCTCTGGTAATGCTCGGAACTACTTTCTTAATCTTCTCACTATCAGTATCCATTGCTAATACCTGATAGCCCAGCCGATCTAAGGTATTAGCTATACTTCTGCCAAAGCGACCTAGACCAATGATGGCAACCTGTTTCATATATTCACCTAGCCAACCACAATACGCTCTTCCGGATAGCGTATTGCCTGATTTTTAACCTGTCTGGCAAAAGCAACAGCCAAGGTCATTGGCCCCACTCTGCCAGCAAACATCGTAATAATTATTGTTATCTTGCCAAAAGCGCTCAGGGAACTGGTGACACCAGTACTTAAACCCACTGTGCCAAAGGCAGACATTGTCTCGAACAGGACGTCCAGGAACGGAAGTCTTTCAGTAATAGTCAAAATGGTAGTTACAACCATGACCAGGGCAACAGAGATAAATATTATTGTAAAGGCTTTATTAATAATATCCTGTGGGATACGCCTGCCAAAGACATTGGCATCTTCCTTACCCTTTATGATTGCCCCAATCATAAACAGTAATGCACCCAAGGTAGTTGTTTTTACCCCACCTCCAGTACTACCTGGAGATGCACCAATAAACATCAGAATAATAATCAGGAAAAGTGTTGCTGTCGTTAAACTGCCTGTATTAACTGTGTTAAAGCCTGCTGTTCTGGGTGTTACTGATAAAAAATATGACGCCAATACCTTGCCCCTGAATGTTAAAGGCGACAATGTATTGGGATTGGTGTATTCCAAAGCAAAAAAGACAACAGTGCCAAAAACTAGCAGTGTTACAGTCATCATTAAAGCAATCTTGGTATGTAAAGAGCAGCTGGAAAACTTGCGATGGTAATAAAAATCTACCATTACACTAAAACCAATACCACCTAAAATTATCAGAGAAGTGATCACCAGATTTACTATAATATCATCAGCAAACATCGTTAAACTATTGCCAAAAAGATCAAAACCGGCGTTACAAAATGCTGATACTGCATGAAAAACACCCATGCCCAAGGCCTTGGGCATACCGTAAATAGGCAGGAATCTCACCGTCAGGATTAAAGCAGCTATACCTTCAATGATTAGCGTTGTTTTAACAATCAGTACTGTCAGCCGAACCAAACCCTCCATGGAAAAGGTATTGAGGGCTTCCTGCATCAGCAGGCGCTCTTTCAGGCTGATTCTTCTTCCGATGGCCAAGGCCACCATTGTGGCCATGGTCATGATGCCTAAACCTCCAAACTGGATTAGCAGCATAATTACAAACTGACCAAATGGAGAAAAGAACTCCTTGGTATTGACGACTATCAGGCCAGTAACACAAACGGCCGAGGTAGACGTAAACAAGGCATCAATAAAAGGCAGGCTCCCCTGATTAGCGGAGACAGGTAATGACAGGACGACCGCTCCCGCCAATATCAGCACTGCGAACCCTAACGCAAGTATTTGGGCAGGTTTCATCTGGGAAATTAGACTACCCCGTCTCTCTATTTGATCATAACTTTGATTCGCATCTGACATTACATGCACCTCACCTTACCACCGTTAAAAGTATTATAAACTTAGCACTCAGATCAGTCAAAAAGATTATCAATATTATCAAACCCGTAAGCGACTAATGTCTTAGTGCTTCCCCCTATTTTATAAGGCTTTTCTGAAAGACAAACACCTGACAGCTTTTGATAAAATTGCTCTGTACTATTACCTTTTAGCATCCACAGCAACATAGAATTGTAGTTTAATTCAATAAAATCAGCAACTATTGCCTTAAATAATTTAGTTCCTATACCCATTCTTGCCCAATCAGCTAAGACATACACTGCATAAATCTCAGCTTTATACTCACTGTGGTCATCAAGATCGCGATTTTTGCCACCAGAAATAAATCCTACTATCTGCTGGCCCTGACTCTCAGCTACATAGATAATGCTGCTGTTCTCGCTGATGTTTTTTTCCCATTTTTCCTTTGATTTACTTACTGACAGGCTATTCAAATATTCTGAACTAACTAAATCTTTGTAAGCAGACTGCCAGGTGCTGACATGTACTTTAGCAATTCTTTCCGCATCATTTAACACTGGTTTCCTGATAATTATCATTTGGCCTAACCCCTCTAAACACCAAAATTATACCCGAGAATTTTTGCTTTTATTGTAATTTCTTCATTAGGTGATCTTTGTGTTATTTTAACATGTAATCAGCTAGAAAAGATTTAAAAAACAAAAATAAATGACAATCTCAAACCTGTCCTTCTTTATCCATTGATTAAATAATTACTATCAGAAAAACAAAGAGGGCTGCTTATAAAACAGCCCTCTGGCAAATAATACTTTAGTTTAGAGCCTCTTTGGCTATGCCAACTAACTGAGTAAATGCTTCTTTATCATTTACAGCCATCTCTGCCAATTGCTTTCTATTTATTTCAACACTGGCCAGCTTTAATCCGTACATTAGACGATTATAAGTAATATCATTGTTTCTCGCTCCAGCGTTGATTCTGGTAATCCACAATTTTCGAAAATCTCTGGCCCTGCGGCGGCGATCTCGATAAGAATTTGTCAAAGCTCGGGTTACTGCCTGCTTAGCCATTCTTAAATGGCGACTACGTGCTCCTCTAAAACCCTTTGCTGCTTTTAAAATTTTGCGTCTGCGTTGTCGTGATTTAACGCTCTTACGTACTCGTGCCATGTTCTATTCCTCCCTGCGTCACCTTTAAAATTCATACGGCAATAATCGTTTTACTCGATTTTCATTGCTCTCGTGTATTAATGTGCTCTTTTGTAATTCTTTGCGCTGCCGTAGCCCTTTGCGCATGGCGCGATGATTAGAATAGGCTTTATGTCTTTTGATTTTATTTTTAGCGGTAACTTTCATTCTTTTAGCAGCACCGCGATGTGTTTTCATCTTTGGCATAAGTTTATAGGCCTCCTTTTACTTTTTTACCAATGGGCTGTAGATAACATTCATATTACGCCCTTCCATCTTTATACTTGACTCTGGCTTTCCGAATTCAAGCAGCAATTCGCCCAGTTTAATAAGTACTTGCCGGCCAAGCTCACTATGAACAATCTGTCGGCCTCTGAAGCGAACAGTTAGTTTTACTTTATTACCTGCTTTTAAAAACTTTGTAGCTTGTCTGGCCTTGGTTCGCAGGTCATTCTCCTCAATAGTTGGAGACATGCGTATTTCTTTTAAATTGACCACATGCTGCTTTTTGCGTGCCTCGCGCTCGCGTTTACTCTGATCATATTTGAATTTGCCATAATTCATTATTTTGCATACCGGTGGATTCGCCTGTGGTGATACGCAAGCTAAATCCATCCTTTTATCTGCTGCTTTTCTAAGTGCCTGGTCAATAGGTAAAACTCCTAATTGGGCTCCATCTGCATCAATTACCCGTACCTCTCGCGCTCTTATCTGTTCATTAATATCCAGTTCGCGACTTATAGTTTACACCTCCTAATAGTACGACTTGCCTTAGCAAATCGTTATCTGACAAAACTAGCCGATAAAATAGCAATAAACAAAGTATTTAAATATGAAAAACAGGTAGCAGTGCCACCTGTCTATAACAAAACCATAATTGGATCATTGTCATCATAAACCTCATAATACTCTCATAAGGTGAGAAGCGGTGGCTTCTACTTGCTTTAATAGAACAGAACAATTCTATCACAATTGATTAGGATAAGTCAATAAAAAAATGACGAGACCTGTTAAAGCCTGCAAAAGCAGCAGGCCTGCCCCCTTAGTTGTTGGAGGTTTGGGCTTGCCTTTGGCAAGCATGGTGGGTTTGCTTACGCAAACGGGGTGGAATTGCTACGCAATTGGTTTGGGCTTGCTTGGCAGCGAGCGGAGTGCTGTTGGGCTTTTACGATAGCTGAACAATTGCTTGAACAATTGCTTGAACAATTGCTTGAACAATTGCTGAACGATTGCTGAACGATTGTTGACTGGGATGTTGGCTGACTAGAACGGGCAGGCCTGGAAGCCTGCCCTGCTGCTAGAATAAAAATCGGACAAGTTGAAAGCGTAAAATCCTTAATTGATATATAATAAAAACATCAATCAAGGAGAGTAGATATAATGGGTAGGAAACGGAAATTCACAGAAGAATTTAAACAAGACGCAGTTAACTATTACGAAGCATCGGAGAAGTCAATGACTTCAGTAGCAAAAGAATTGAAGATACCAATATCCACCCTACGAGATTGGATAGTTAAAGCTGAGAAAAATGATGGTAAGGTTGTCCATCGTGGATCAGGGAATTACAATTCTGATGCTGAGAAAGAAATAGCGAGATTAAAGAAAGAAATAAGAGATCATAAGGATGCATTAGAAATATTAAAAAAGGCCATCGGCATACTGAACAAATAACTAAAATAATATACTCTCAAACATTCGAGACGTCCCAGGAACGCAAGATTTCAGTTAACAGTGTGCTTAGATTACTAAGCGTTTCGACTTCTGGTTATTACAGCTGGAAGAATAGAACTCCATCCAAACAAGCTATTAGAAAAAAACAAATAAAACAAGAGATTATAAAAATATATAACGAAAGCAAACAAATATATGGAGCGCCAAAAATAACTATAACTCTTAAAGCAAGGGGAATTAAAGTTGCCGAAAAAACAGTAGGTAACTATATGCGAGAGATTGGAATAAAAGCTATTTGGGTAAGGCCTTATGTCAGAACAACTATTGATCCTGACTTTAATACTAAGCTAAAAAATGTCCTTTCAAGACAGTTCTCTCCAAGTGAACCTAATTCGATCTGGGTAACTGATATAACATATATAAATACTATCTCTGGTTTTGTCTATTTAGCATCTGTAATGGATTTATTTTCACGTAAAATTATTGGATGGCATATATCTGACAGCTTATCTACATCTGTAGTAATTAAAGCTATCCAGAAAGCTAAATTAAATCGTCACATTGAGAAACCTGTTATTATACATAGTGACCGTGGTTGTCAGTATGTTTCCAAAGAATACATTGCTCAAACTCCTGCTAATAGCTTTATTCGTAGTTACTCTGCTAAAGCCACTCCTTGGGATAATGCATGCATGGAATCCTTTCATGCACTTATTAAAAGGGAATGGCTTAATAGATTTGTTATTAAGCATGTTCAACATGCTCACGACCTAGTTTTTGAGTATATAGAATGTTTCTATAACACTACTAGAATTCATAGTCATTGTAATATGGAATCACCCTATGATTATGAAAGTGTTATTGCTAGCTGATTTTTGATTTTACGTTTTTAATGTGTCCTTTTTCTTGACAGAAGACCAC
>JANQLZ010000009.1 GCA_028280325.1 Bacillota bacterium | reverse complement strand
CAATTTTGGAAGCCTAGCTATAATGATACTATCAGTCGTTTATTTACTTCTTTCACGAAGGGTTGTCATGGTTACATTAGAACCACACAAAGAAATTTTCTCAAAGATATACTAATCGTATTATCCTTGTAGAAAATTTCTTCTATTCCTTGAGCTGGGCATAATTCTGAAAGCCACGTTATGCCTTACTTTTCGTCGTTTATATTGCTTCTTTCCACGGTTGCCCCCATAATTGGCTTATATATGCGTCATACGCTATAATTTTTTCATAGATATACTGCCTCGTATTATCTATGCTAAAAATTATAGCTATTCCTTTATCTAAGCTCAATTCTGTGGGCCACGGTATAATGGTACGTTTCGTCGTTTATTCACTTTTTTACGCTGAAAAATTTGTGTTACAGAGTAACACTTCATTGAGCGAGGTTAGAAATCAGGCCAGCGACCAGAAAAACAACCGCCCCACAACTGCCAAACTATTGCCCTACAATTGCCAGACCATTGCCCTACTACTAAGGCTATTCCTTTATCTAAGCTCAATTCTGTAAGCCACGGCATAATGGTACGCTTCGTCGTTTATTCACTTTTTTACGCTGAAAAACTCGTGTTACAGAGTAACACTTCATTGAGCGAGGTTAGAAATCACAACCGCCCCACAACTGCCAAACCATTGCCCGACAATCGCCCAACCATGGTTAGGCAATTGTTCCAGCCATTGTTCAGCAATAGTAAAATCCAAAGTAATCATTATCTTGTAGATCCAATGAGTATACCATATAATTTTAATAAGTTCAGAGATATGAGAGGTGGTACTATGGCTAGAATTCACACGATAAGTTTAGGTATGGTCAATGTTTATTTGTTGGAGGGGGAAAGCAATGTTCTTGTCGATACCGGAGTACAGGGGAGTGAGCAGAGAATCCTTGCGAAGCTAAAGACATTGGGTATAAAACCGGAGTCTATTGATTTAATTATTGTAACCCATAATCATCCAGACCATTCTGGCTCGGTGGAGGCTCTTTCAAGGATCACAGCAGCCAAAGTACTTGCCCATAAGCTGGAATACCAGGCTGAGGCTAACGGATTAAATGACGAAGTTAAACCCGTTACTGCCATGGCCAAAATTATTTTTGGTTTAGCAGAAAAAATGAGTAGTAATAATAAAACGATCGATCAGTACCAGGTTGACATTTTGATTGAAGATTCTTATGATTTATCGCCTTACGGTATTGCAGGAAAAGTTATTACAACTCCGGGTCATACCCAAGGCAGCCTATCTGTTATCATCAATGATCAAGCTATCATCGGTGACAGCCTGATGGCCTTGTTGCCATTCAGCAGGCCGTCTAAGCCATTGTTAGCTTTTGACCTTGATCAGATTAAAAAAAATATCAGCATGTTAATCGATTTGGGCGTTAACAGGTTTTATCTATCCCATGGCAAAGACTACGATGTCTCAGTAGTTAAAAAAGCACTGGAAAGTTTTTAACTGCAAACAGGTATTTTCTTTAAGAAGGCAGGTATAAATGCTTAAACCTGTTTATCGACAAAATTTAATTAAAATTATATAATTATATTATATTTATGCTTATAAAAGAGGGTGGAGGTATGAGTCGTCAAGTACGCATTGGAGACTTGTTGATTGAGAGAGGTTATATTACCCAAAAACAACTGCTCGATGCTTTGTCGAAACAAAAACAGCTAAACCTCAGACTAGGGGAAACACTGATCGAATGTGGCTACGTGACTGAGGAAGATATCGCACAAACACTTAGCGATCAATATAAAATACCATTTGAACAGGTCGCAAATTTAACCTTCCAGCCTGAGGCTGTAAAGCTGCTCAGCCATTCACTGGCAGACAGGCATAAGATAGTTCCAGTTTCTGTCAGTGAGGACAGCTTAACCCTGGCTACAGCTGATCCGACAGATGTTATAGCTTTAGATGATATTAAATCTATCACAAATCAACGAATTAAATTAATAGTAGTTACCAAAAGGGATATTGACCGAGCCATAGAATGGCTTTATTTGACCCCTGAAGGATTTAACAGGTCTTCATTAAATATCTCTGACTTTGTAGATATATCGGATGAGGATGCGCCGTTAATCAGGATGGTAAATGCTTTAATCCAGCAGGCAGTTGAGGACAAGGCCAGTGATATCCACATTGAGCCCAGTGACTATCGACTGATAATCCGGTACCGAGTAGACGGCCTGCTGCAGGTTTTAAGAGAGTTAGGAATGGAACTGCATACCTCAATAGTTGCTCGAATAAAAATCATGTCTAATCTGGATATCTCAGAAAGAAGGCTCCCTCAGGATGGGGCATTTCGCCAGATGCTCAGCAATAGAGAAATTGACTTTCGTGTTTCGACAATTCCGACGATCAGGGGAGAAAAAATTGTTATCAGGATTCATGATAATACCCAAAATCGGTTTAAAATTACCAGCATCGGCATGCAGAAAACTACTATTGCCAGGCTCAAAGGTCTGCTGGCCTTACCTTATGGGATGATTCTGGTAACTGGGCCAACCGGCAGTGGTAAAACCACAACCCTGTATAGCTGTCTGGAGGTTTTAAAAAGCCCCCATAAAAATATAATTTCAATTGAGGATCCGACTGAGTATCGTTTAAATGGCATCAATCAGGTAACCATTAATAACCGCATTGGTTTAACTTACGCCAAGGTATTGCGTGCTGTTTTACGACAGGACCCTAATATTGTAATGATCGGGGAGATAAGGGATTATGAAACTGCAGAAATATCAATACGGGCGGCACTTACTGGTCACTTGGTATTGAGCACTATTCACACCAATGATGCGGCCAGCACTTTAACCAGGTTGATTGATATGGGGGTTGCAGAATTTTTAATAGCCTCTTCAGTTGCCGGAGTAATAGCGCAGAGATTGGTACGAAGAGTTTGTCCTCGCTGCCGCAAAGAGTATATATTGCATAGAAATGACCCGTTGTGGAATGTGTTAGAGATAGAAAAGTATATTCAAAACAAGAACGAAGTGTTGCTGTTTAAGGCTGGATCAGGCTGTGCTCACTGCCATCAAACAGGCTACCGAGGACGCATTGGGGTTTTTGAGCTGCTTCCGGTGGATGAAAGTATTGCTAAAATGGTAATCGAGCATCAACCTGCTGGGGTAATTAAAGACTATGCCGTAAAACATCTGTCAATGAAAACACTGAGAGATGATGTCACCATAAAAGTCTTATCTGGCATAACAACCATTGAAGAACTGACCAGTATCTCATATCTGAATGAATACGTTTATCAAGAGTGATTACTATGAATGACAATATAATTATCAAATCTCTAAAATACATGATAACCTACCAAGCGTCTGACTTACATATTCATGCCAATATGCCTCCGGTTTACCGGATTGATGGTATTTTGACCAGATATGATTCAGAGATAATAAGTGAAGCAGAGATCAAAGCAGCACTTGATTACATGCTGAATCAAAGTGAAATTGATAAGCTTTTTGAAAAAGGTGAAGTGGATTTTTCTTTTCATATTAACAGTTTTGCCAGGTACCGAGGCAGCGCCTTTTTACAAAGAGGTCATATTGGACTAACTCTGCGCTTAATACCTTTAAAAATACCTACCCTAGAACAACTACGGTTACCGGATGTTATCAAGGACTTTACTGAGCTGGAAACAGGCTTGGTTATTGTCACCGGGGCGACGGGGAGTGGAAAATCCTCGACTTTGGCTGCCTTACTCAATTTAATAAATATGCAAAAAGCAAAGCATATTATTACTTTGGAAGACCCAATTGAGTTTATTCATGTCAGCAATAACAGCTTAATCACTCAACGCGAAGTAGGTAAGGATACCATAAGTTTTGCCAGTGGTTTAAGGGCAGCGTTGAGAAAAGACCCTGACGTGATCTTAATTGGGGAAATGAGAGATTTAGAGACGACAGAGATTGCCATTAGAGCTGCGGAAACAGGACATTTGGTATTTACAACGATGCATACCCCGGGGGCAGCAGAAACAGTAGAGAGGATTTTGGGCAGTTTCCCACCCCATCAACGAAGTATTATCTGCTCGCAGCTATCGTTTTGCCTGAAGGGGGTTATCTTTCAGAAATTACTGCCAAGGATAAACGGCGGAAGGATTCCAGCAGTTGAAGTAATGACAGCAACTACGGCAGTACGCAATTTAATTAGAGAAAATAAAGTACATCAGCTAAAATCAATTATTCAGACCAGCATGCAGTACGGCATGATTTCTATGAAAAATGCTTTGTCAGAGCTACATGATAATCAATTAATTTCTAATAAAGTTTTACAGAAGAACTCTGAACAATATTAAAGGGTGATAGTTATGCCTGTTTACAAATACAGAGCGAGGACCTCTTCAGGTGCAGTAGATAAGGGATTTATTACTGCTGTTGACTCCAGGACAGCCCTTAATCTGCTTAAAGACAAGGGACTGTATGTGACAAAGATTTCAGAACGCAAAAAGAGAATAATCCCCACTTTGGATACTGATTTAACCTTTGGCAAGCCAGTAAGTTCCAGAGATTTATCGGTTTGGGCTAATCAATTTACGGCAATGTATTCTGCCGGGATACCGATATCATATATCTTACTTACTCTTTCAGAGCAAACCCCTAATAAAGCTTTCCGAAAAATACAGTTGAAAGTTCTCGATGACATTAATCAAGGCATTACGATTGCTGATGCAATGAGCAAATACCCCAAATATTTTCCTGAGCTGATGGTAAACATGTTCAGGGTTGGGGAAGAAGCTGGAGTAATGGAGCAGTCACTGAAACAGATTGTCAGGTTTTACTCCCAGGAGTACGAATTATTTCAGAAAATACGGACGGCCATGTATTATCCGATCATCGTTCTGCTTATGGCTTTTGGAGTTACCTGGCTGCTGATGACCAGAATGGTACCAGCTTTTTTGAGAGCCTATGTCACTATGGAGAGCGAACTGCCTTTATCTACTCGAATCTTAATAGGTGTTAGCAATTTAATGGTTAAACATGGGCTTTTGCTGATAATTCTAATTATAGTATTAATAGTTTTGATAATTATATGGAGTAAAAGCGAACGGGGAGAGCTGTTTTTTGATGCCCTGGTATTAAGGACCCCTGTTTTTGGCGAGTTGACTAAGGTCAGCAGTGTAGCAAGATTTTGTCGCGTTCTGTCAACATTACAGCGACATGGCATTGATATTATTTCAGCTCTGACTTTAGTACAGCGAAGTATTAATAACAAAGTTTTGGGCAGAGTAATTCAACATGCCAAAACCAATGCCAGTAGAGGCCAGAGAATTGCTAATGCCTTTGAAAAAAGCAAACATTATCCACCGTTGGTAGTGAATATGCTGCGGGTCGGTGAAGATACAGGAACACTTGATGTTCTGCTGGAAAAAGCTGCGGACATGTATGAACTTGATGTTAAAAGCATGAGTGAAAGACTTAACAAAATGTTAGAGCCATTTATGAACCTGTTTTTAGCCATAGTTGTAGGTGGAATTCTAATTGCCATAATTGTTCCGATGTTCAGTGTTTATAATATGGTGGGCTAGCGTCGTGGCCTGCCGGCAATAATCCACAACATACCTGGTTCACTTCGTAAACGTGGTAGAATTGCTGCGCAATTAGTTTGGGCTTGCTGGGCAGCAAAGCGGGGTGCAGTTGATTTCTACGATAGCTGAACAATGGCTGGAACAATGGGTTAACAATTGCTGAAACGATTGTTTTTAATTAGGCTGCTGGCTGCCGAGTAAAATTCTGCTTTCAGTCCGTCCCGTGTGGGATTTAAGATTGGATTATAATTAATTAACTCTTTTACCAGGGACTGTTAAGTCAGGTTGCTAGTATATCGTTATGCTATAAACGGAACGCATACAATGCGTTCCCTACATAACATTTTACATTTAATCGGCTGACTAGCAGGGCAATCCTGGAAACCGCTTTAAGTCTAAACCATCCCGATGGCTGTTATATCCCCCTAAATGCACCAACTGCCAACCTATTGCCAACCTATTGCCAACCAATGCCAGCCAACTACCAACCTAAATTTCTTACGTATAATGGAACATTTCCAGCTCCAAAAAAGTCAAAATGGATAGTTGTCAGAAAATCGTCATAATTTGCTCATTTTTTTTTAACCTATTTTTAATCTCAATTGGGTACAATTCTAACAGTTGTGGCAAAAGCATAATTTAAGTCAAAAAAAGCTTTTGCAGCAGGGGTATTATTCTAATGTGAAATAGGGTAATATAACCCGGTAAGTATTGGTTTAAACAAGGTATAAGGATTACTTATATATACAATATTTGATCACAATATATAATAGTGTATAATATATGGTAGCTGTAGATAGATCTTGATTACCTTACTTAAATTTTACTTGGCATTTTACTTTAAGATGGAGAATAGACAATGAATAATATTAAACAAAGCCGGAAATATTTGTGGTACAAATACAAGCACTTATTTTATTTAAGCTACTATCTACTGTTAGGAATCTTATATGTAGCCTTTAATCATATAGTAACCGACAGAACTTATATGTATCTACCAGTCTTAGATGACAGGATTCCGTTTATTAAAGAGATGGTAATCCCTTACGTTATCTGGTACATCTATATCGTTATACCCATAGTGTATTTAGCATTTAAAGATATTGAATCTTATACTAAATTGTGCTTGTTTTTATTTATAGGTATGACCATTTGTTTTTTAATATTTGCCATATTTCCTAACGGTCAAAATTTAAGACCAGAGATTACTGGCAATGATATATACTCCAGATTAATTCAGGGTATATATTCAACTGACAAGCCGATTAATTCGGCACCCAGTATGCACACTCTCAATGCTTTAGCCATTCATTTTGTTTTAATTAAAAGCAAGAGCTTTAAAGACAAAAAGTTTCTGAAAACGCTTTCTTTCTTAATCATGGTCTTAATTATCTGTTCAACAGTGATGATTAAGCAACATTCGATTATCGATGTTTTTGCGGGAATAGCATTGGGTATAGGTCTAAATGCCTTTATTTACAGTGAGAGGGTCACTGAATACATTAAGAAAATATCTTCTAAGGGTGTTCGGCTGTTTGAGAAGCAGCCTTGTGTGGTAAGTGATTTAAGGTTATTCATCGCTAACATCAAAGGTGAGACCAGCCAGGCTGTCAGTGATGTAAATTTTGATTAACTGCTAATTCTGTTTTAATAAGTAATAAAAAAGCCTAATAAATGAGCGGAAGCTCTAAATTAGGCTTTTTTAAGTATTCAAGATAATAGTTGACTGACTCACTTCATTTTTTCTATTATCAGCAATCTCTCATTATGGTTGCTTTGAAAATGGTGGTTTCAGGTATTTTGCCAGAAAATCATAGGCTTTTTGACGAGCTTCAACAGCGGCCAACGTGTCTATTCTGTCAAATTGATGTCCACCTGGGGCATTATCATAGATCTCGTATTCAAAATCTTTGCCTTCAGCCTTTAAAGATTTAATCAAATGCTCTACCTCTAGTACATTGACATCTTCATCACTGGTAGTTGTCTGGATTAATAAAGGGGTCTGCAATTTATGGGCATGCCAGGCCGGAGATCGCCTTCGGTATTCCCAGGGATCTTCAACGGCAGATTTCCCGATATGATAATCAGCTGAATACAGCTTATGGTAGTTTTCTCCCTTATAGCCCATTCGAGCTACCAGATCACTGACCGGCACCCCAGCATAAGCTGCCAGATAAGACTCAGGATGGTTGAAGATATTGAATAAGGTATGTAAACCCCCATGGCTCCAACCCATGATTCCAACTCGCTCAGAGTCAATGAAATCGAATTTATCTACTGCCCAATTGCGTGCCGCAAAAGTATCTTCAGTTTCCAGTCCGCCGTAATCAATCAGCTTGTAATACTGTTCGCCGTATCCTGTACTGCCACGATATTCAGGGGCAACCACAACATAACCCTGATCCAGCAATTCCTCGACAATGTGATACTCCCTGGTAGACAGGTTGGCATGAACACCACCATGAATCAATACCATTAATGGGTATTTCTGATCCTGCTTTATATCTCTGGGTACGAAAGTATAGGTCCAAAAAACAAAAGGATTTCCCTTGTTTTGCGCTGATTGGGCTGTGGTGTTGGCTGGCGCTGGTCCGATAATACGCCATTTATCAATCTTAGCTTTGTGACCTAAATACTGATGCCACAATACATCATCTATGGCTTTTGCCAAGTTTTGAAAAGAGAAAGTATTATTCTCACGCATTTTTTGAATCATTTCATCCATTTCAAAACCTCCTTCGCAGAAGAAATTCTACTTAAGACTGATAAATCCTTCCTACATGCTTAGATCTTTGGGGTGGGTTAACGACATATTCTGCTGGCAGAGGGAACAGTCAGCCGGATCATAGGCCGGTATTTCCATACTTAACAAGGAATGCTGATTAGGATGCAAATTAACCTGACCCGCACTTCTGTCCACTAAAATACCAACACCCACTATCTCTAACTCAGCTTTGTGGCAGGCATCCATTACTTTTTTTACTGAGCCACCGGTGGATACAGCGTCTTCGACAATCAGTACCTTAGTTCCAGGAGTTAATTTAAATCCTCTGCGAAAGACCATGCCATTATCTTTGTCTTTCTCAGCATACATGGCTTTAAGTCCTAACTGGCGAGCCAGCTCGTAAGAGAGGATAATACCTCCCATGGCCGGTCCGATGACAACCTCAGCTTCGGTATTACTGAATTTTTCAGCTAAGGCCTTAGCCAACTTTTGAGTATGCTCTGGATGCTGAAAAAGCTGAGAGCATTGTAAAAAAGTAGGGCTGTGTTTTCCTGAGGTTAACAGAAAATGTCCATTTAAAATTACTCCTAATTCTTCCAGCAGTTCTTTAATTTCAATATTTGTCATGCTAAATCTCCTTTTTTTGTTTTTCAAAAGCTATATAGCCTTCCAGCATTTCCTCAACAATCCGCATAGCAGCTTGGCGCGGTTGGGCAGCTGTTCGGATAGGTCTGCCAATTACTATATAATCTCCACCTTGTTTTATGGCATCATAAGGCGTTGTAATCCTTTTTTGATCATCCTTGGTTGACCATGACGGCCTGATTCCCGGAGTAACTGTCAGAAATCCTGCCCCGCATTGCTCTTTAACTATTTTAATCTCCTGGGGGGAACAAACTACTCCCTGGCAGCCGCTGTTTTGGGCAATACTGGACCAACTGGCCACTGTTTTGGCGACCGGAACTTTAATACCCAGCTCTGTCAGGTTGCTATTGTCTAATGATGTCAGTACAGTTACTCCCAGGGCCAGGGTAGGGGTGGGGCTGGTGTTTAAGCCAGCAACAGCTCGAGTTAACATCTCTGAACCGCCGGCAACATGAAAATTGGTCATGCTAACCCCTAATCCAGCAATAACCTTGGCTGCCTGGTGAACAGTGTTGGGGATATCATGGAGTTTCAGGTCCAAAAAGATCTTGCCCCCTCTGTCAGTGATTTCCTTGATCAGCCTGTTACCACAGGCATAGTAAAGCTGCATGCCAATTTTGAAATAGCCAACTACTCCGGTCAACTGGTCGACCAGGGCCAGGGCCTCGTCTGAAGTAGCTACATCCAGTGCCACAATTAACCGCTCTTTAATATCCAGCATCATTGTTTTTTCTCCTTCCAGGCTAAACCGACTATGTCTTGAATACTGCTAAAGCCTTTATCAGCTAAATAGTCTTCTATATCTCTCATTATCTGCAGAGGTGCCAGGGGATTGACAAACATGGCCGTGCCCACCTGCACAGCTGAAGCCCCCGCTAAAAAGAATTCAAGGGCATCCCGGCCATTCATTATTCCGCCAATACCAATTACCGGGATCTTTAACACCTGGCTGACCTGCCAGACCATTCGAACGGCAACTGGTCTGATCGCCGGGCCCGATAAACCGCCAATTTTGTTACCTAAAACTGGCTCCATCCTGTCTACATCTATTGCCATACCAGTCAGGGTGTTGATCAGCGATACTGCGTCGACGCCAGCCTCTTCAACAGACTTGGCAATTTGAACAATGTCTGTTACATTTGGTGATAGCTTGGCGATCAAAGGTTTGTCAGAAACCCGACGGAGTTTAGCCAAAAGATCATAAGCTACCTCGGGATTTGTTCCAAAAGCCATGCCCCCTTTTTTAACATTAGGGCAGGATATGTTGATTTCTAAAGCATGAATACCGCTGTATTGCTGACACTTCTCAACCATAGCCACATAATCATCTGCTGTTTTTCCGGCAACATTGAGAATTACTTTGGCATTCTGCTCCACCAGCCAGGGTAGATCCTCTGTCACAAAATGATCAAATCCAGGGTTTTGCAGGCCGATAGAGTTGAGCATCCCGGCAGCAGTCTCAAAGACCCGGTGGCCATGATTGCCTGTCCATTCTGTCAAAGAGGTTCCCTTGGTGACAACGGCCCCTATCTTACCAGGAGGAATAAAATCAGCATAATCGCGGCCGTAGCCAAAGGTACCAGAAGCCGAAAATACTGGGTTATTAAAATCAACACCAAAAAGGGAAACAGCCAGTTTATCAGACATTGATAATCACCTCATCTCTTAAAAATACGGGACCGTCTTTGCAGACATGATAGAATCCCCCTGTCGATTTTTCTACCGCGCATCCCAAGCAGGCTCCTACTCCGCAAGCCATATAGGCTTCGAGTGAGAGAAAGGTTGTCGCTTTGGTGGGCGGCAGATTGGCCAGCATGGCATTAGGCCCGCAGGCATATACAACGTCATACTCACTTTCCTGAATCATTTCTGCAGCCAGCTGGCAGCTGTTACCTTTGAATCCGAAGGTGCCATCCATTGTGCAGCTAAACAGCTGGCAGTCAGCTGAACGAAATAACTGGCTCATTATAGCCTGGTCAGCATTTGCATAACCTAAAATAAGTGTGGGGCTTATGCCCTGCCGATTAAATCCCCGTACCAGGTAGCGTAGCGGGGCAACCCCGATTCCACCTCCGATAATCAGCGGTTTGCTACCTTGAATCACAAAAGAATTTCCTAATGGTGCAATGAGATCAACAATATCTCCCTGTTGAAAGTCGGTCAGAGAGGCGGTACCTTTGCCGACAACCTTATATAGCAGTTTAACTAAATCTGCCTCACAGTCGAAAATACTGAGCGGACGCCTTAAAATTTGAAACCCTGAACTGCCGCAGGATACATGCAGGAACTGTCCCGGCAACATTGTTTGGGCCAGTTCATCAGATTTTAACTCGAGCAAGTAGATATCTTGACAGATTCTTTTATTGCTTGTTACGGGCAGCTTATAAATTTTCTTTTGCACCATTAAAACTTTCCTCCACAAATTTTATTTCTCCATTGACTAAAACACAGCAAACCTTGCCATAATGTTTTTGATACAACCATGGGGTATTCTTGCCTTTGGTAGCCAACATTTCCGGTAATACCTTAAACCCTCTATTGAGGTCAATCACAGCTATATCTGCCCAACTGCCTATATTAAGTGTTCCACCAGGCAGATTGAAAACACGAGCCGGATCCGAGCTTAGCTTTTTTACCAGGGTCAGCAGGTCAATTCTGTTTGTTTTAACTAAAGCGGTATACAGAGCAGAAAAGGCGGTCTCCAGTCCGGTAATACCATTAGGAGCATAATTAAATTCCACATCTTTTTCGTCAAAGCGGTGTGGTGCATGATCAGTCGCTATGGCATCAATTGTCCCGTCAAGCAGGCCATTAATACAAGCCTCTACATCGTTGGCAGTGCGCAAAGGTGGACTCATTTTCAGATTTGTGTCGTACAAACGCTCTGCTAATAGAGAATCAGTGAGTGTTAGGTGGTGGGGAGTAACCTCACAGGTTATAGCAAGTCCTTTGCTTTTGGCCTCGCGGATTAAAGCAACGGAACCCGCTGTGCTGACATGAGCCACATGGAGTTTTGCTGAACAGTTTTTGATCAGTTCAATGTCACGGGCAATCATCACCTCTTCAGCCAAGGCCGGTATGCCCGCCAGTCCCAGTTTTGTGGCTGTCGGGCCTTCATGCATTACCCCATTACCGCTTAAAGCATGATCCTCTTGATGGACAACTATGGGAACTGCGAACTGACTTGAATACACCAAGGCATTGCGCATTAGCCCCGAGTTCATGACCGGCATTCCATCGTCAGAGAAGGCCACCGCACCGGCACTGTACATCTTACCAAGTTCTGCCATCTCCTGTCCGGCCAGACCTTTGCTCACTGCTCCGATAACTTCCAGTTTAATTTTATTAATCTCCCGGCCTCGCAGTTTTTGATACCTGACCAGGTATTCTTTATCAATAGCCGGATTGGTATTAGGCATTGTACATACAGTGGTGTAGCCGCCCTGCAGGGCTGACTGGCAGCCAGTGTCCAAAGTCTCTTTTCCCTCGAAACCTGGCTCCCGGAAGTGGGCGTGCAACTCGACAAACCCAGGTGTAACAATACAGTTCGCGGCATCAATTAACGGTAGGGAACAGTTAATTTCAGCTGCAATATCAGCTATTTTGCCGTCTTTTATTAAGATATCTGCTTTGCTCTGGGTCTGCTTTACCGGATCTATTACCAAACCGTTTTTTATAATATAGTTACTCATTTTGGTGTCCTCCCAATAAGGTAGCCAGAATTGCCATCCGTACGGCAACTCCATTAGGTATTTGCTTTAAGATTAGAGAGCGGTTGGAGTCCGCAATTTCAGAGGTAAGTTCAACACCTCTGTTTATCGGCCCCGGATGCATGATCAAACCCTCAGAATTCGTATTAAAACAACTCTGATTGAGACCAAATAACCTGGCATACTCCCCGGTACTGGGAATGTAGCCTGATAATTGTCGTTCCTTTTGAATTCTCAGGGCCATAATAATATCAGCTGAAAGGGCTTCTTCAATGTTCTGGTAAACTTTAGCTCCCAACTGTTCTATTCCCGGAGGGATAAAGGTAGGGGGAGCCACTAAGCGAACCTGGGCCCCAAGTTTGGTCAGGGCATGAATATTGCTTCTGGCAACTCTACTGTGACGAATATCACCAACGATAGCAATCACTTTATTTTCTAATGTTCCGATATGTTCTTGCATTGTAAAAATATCTAGCAGGGCCTGGGTGGGGTGGGCATGCATGCCATCCCCGGCATTGACAATTGGAATATCAAGCTTTTGGCTTAAGTAATGGGCGGCTCCAGAGACCGGGTGGCGCATAACTAACAGGTCAACGCCCATGGCCCTGAGGTTCCAGACGGTGTCCTTTAAGGTTTCACCCTTGACAAAAGAGCTGCCAGCTTTGGCAATACTGATATAGTGGGCACCTAAATAGCGACAGGCTAGTTCAAAAGAACATCTGGTGCGGGTGCTGGGCTCGTAGAACAAAAGCCCTATCGTTTTACCATGTAATACGGGTTGGTAGCGAATGCTTTCGGCCATTAAAGATTTGTATTTTTGAGCAGTAGCCAGGATTAATAAAAGCTGAGCTCGAGTTAGCTCATGAATGGACAGCAGATTTGTCAGTGGCGGTGATGATTCCATAATAATCTCCTTTCAATGTGACAGGGAGTAAAATGGCATCAAAAAAACCTTCCTACTACCGGTAGGAAGGTTAAATTAATAAACCAAAAGTACAGAACTCCTTACCGGCCTCACGGGACCGTTCCTTAAAGGTGTGCCACAGCTTAATTTAATTAAATTTTTTATAAAGCGATTTGCTATCGTTTTATTACGCTTAGACTATCAAATGAATGAAAAAAAGTCAAGTTAAAAGTGAAAATATAAATTTAAGACAAATGACCTGAAAGATAGGATGCTCTCATTTGAAAAAAGGTATTATCAAAGCGCTAGAGAATATATTAATCAAATAATTCCCAGTCTTAAAGCTGGGTCTATGAAAAGAGGGATAAAATGAGTATGTTAGTAAATGAAATAAGAGAGCAAATGCCTAAGATGCTGGAAACGTTAAAGGATATTGTTGAGTTGGAATCCCCTTCTCATGACAAGGCAGCAATTGATAAGTTAGTCGATTATATAGCCCAAGTATGTCAGGCCAAAGGGATGAAAAGCCAGGTAGTGTCCCTGGCAGACAGAGGGAATCATTTAATTGTCAAATACGGTGAAGATTCAGCTGCTGTCAAGCTGTTAATTTTATGTCATATCGATACAGTATGGCCGCTGGGAACTATTAAGGAAATACCTTTTAAAAATGAAAATGGCATTCTGACTGGCCCTGGTGTTTTTGACATGAAGGTAGGTGTTATGCAATCGATATATGCTTTGGAGAACGCTATTGGCCGAAAAAAACTTAGTGGCAAACAGGTTAAAATTCTGTTTACCAGTGATGAAGAAATAGGAAGTACTACTTCTCGGGAAATGATAGAGAATGCGGCCAGGGAAAGTAAATGTGTTCTGGTCCTAGAGCCTTCTGTTCCTCCTGAAGGGTCCTTAAAGACTTTTAGAAAAGGGGTAGGCAGTTTCTCATTGGATATAACTGGTCGACCTTCGCATGCTGGTGGAGATCCGGAAAAGGGGATTAGTGCGATCACGGAACTGGCTCATCAAGTCCTTTACCTCCAGGGCCTGGCTGATAAAGACCAGGGAACCACAGTTAATGTCGGAGTTGTTTCCGGTGGAACCAGATCTAATGTAATACCCGCCAAAGCTGTCGCCAAGATTGATGTCAGAGTGCAAACATTAGCCGAAGGTGAGCGCATAACCCGAGATATCTTGTCAACTAAGCCATTCCTGAAGGATGCTGTCGTAATTGCTACTGGCGGTATTAATCGCCCTCCAATGCTGCGGACTGAGAAAACGGTTGAGAAATTTAAACTGGCTCAGAGGATAGCTGCTGAGCTGGGGTTCGAATTGACTGAAGCCTCTACTGGTGGCGGAAGCGATGGCAATTTCACTGCGGCCCTGGGGATTCCTACCATTGACGGTTTGGGGGCAGTAGGTGCGGGCGGACATGCCTATGACGAACATGCTTTTGTCAAGAATATTCCTGACAGAACGGCTTTACTGGTAAGATTACTTGAAGAATTATAAGGAGGAGAAAGATGAGCTCCTGTGCTTGGTGCAAGAATAAACCCTGTTCAGATATAGAAGGCCAATATCCATTAAACTGTCCGACTAATAATCAGGATTGGGTTCAAAGATTTAAAACCGAATATCAAAAAGATGAAAATAAAAAAATCGCAGCAACAGCTGCCTATATTGAAAAAACAGGGTATTGTGAATGGACAAGAATAGAAGAGATCATGCAGTTTGCCAGGAAACTGGATTTCACCAAACTGGGCCTGGCCTTTTGCTCAGGGCTGCAAAAAGAGGCCAAAGTGGTAGCTGACTATTACCGCAACCAGGGATTTGAAGTGATTTCTGCAGTATGCTGTACGGGTGCATTAGATAAATCCTCAGCTGGTATCAGAGAAGAAGACAAGTTCAGACCAAATCAGCCGGAGTCTATGTGTAATCCTATTGGCCAGGCTCTGATCATGAATGAGCAGCAAACACAGCTAAATATAGTGTTAGGTTTATGCGTCGGGCATGACAGTCTGTTTTTAAAATACAGTAAGGCCCTGGTAACAGTGTTAGCTGTAAAAGACCGGGTTCTGGCTCATAATCCGCTGGCTGCCGTGTACTGTGCTGACAGCTATTATCGACGGAAGCTGTTTCCAAAGTAAAACTCCTGAAAATTAAAACATATTGAGGCTGCTCAGCTATTTGCGGGCAGCCTTTTATATTGAATCTTTATGAGGAAACGACTTGCCCCAGCAGCTCCGGGTTACCACATAAATTAATTTAACTTTTATTAATTATGTTAAATTATATTAAGCTAAATGTGGAAGGCTATATGTTAGTACATATAGGAGGAGACTTAAATGGATTTCAGCAGTAATATGATTGTGCATACCGGAAATGAAGAGCTATTTACAGCCATGGAGATGGCTGTTATTTCCTTGCAATTGGGCCAGGCATTAAATATACACGCCTATGGATTAAGAGGTACTGGAAAAACATCCGTTTTTCGTTCTATAAAAACCAGGCTGCCATATATTAAACGAATAAAAGGCTGCGAGTTTAACTGTGATCCTTTAAACCCGATCTGCCCCAAACACCGCAATTTAAACCCTGAACAGATAAAAAGCATTGGCACAGAAACTATCCCGATGCCAATGCTGGAGATATCCCACTCGGCAAAAATGGGCACAGTGGTCGGCAGCATTGATTTAAAGCTATTAACAGCAGCTAAAGACCCCAGTATTGCCCTGTTGCCAGGAACAATTGCCAAAGCTAACCGGGGAGTTATTTTTATTGATGAGATTAATCGTCTGGCTGATACATCACCTGAATTGACCGATGTGCTGCTGGATGTAATGGGAACCAAACCTGGTACCCTGCAAATCGAAGAAGAGGGTTTGCCTAAAGTAGTTTTACCAATCTCAGTATCAATATGGGCGGCCAGCAATCCTGATGAAGACCCTGGGCCTTTGAAAAGTATTCGAAAGCAATTATCTGATCGATTTGACCTTAATATTCAAGTTGAAAAACCCTCGTCAGTCGAGGACTTAATGTCAATTATCACCAGTAAACAACACTGCTCAGCCAGCCAGGAACCAAAGAAATACTCTGCTTTTTTAGAAAACTATTCAAGCATAATCTTTGATTCGACTCTGCTGAAAAAAATGGCTTCAATTTTTCTGCGTTATGAGCTTGAAAGTCTGAGATCTTTAAAATCATGGTATTGGGCCAGTAAAATACTCTGTGTTTATCGAACAGTACAGCGGGTTGAAAACAAAGATTTAATAGATTCTTTTTGCATGTGCTTTCGCCATCGACTGGAGCCGGATTTAGTTGAGAAAATAGTGTTTGATTTACAGGGCAAACTGTCCTCTGTCCCTGAAATTACAGACAATATTGTCGATTATAAAAGCAATCCAGATAATAGCAAAGATGAAAGCACGGAAAAAAATAACTCGCCCAAAAAGTTTTCATCGTGGCTTGGAAATTTGTTCTATGGCCAAAGCACTAATGTAGCAACGACCATTAAGAATAAGGAAATTGAGGCAGAGTTATCGGTTTATGATCAGGCCTTATTGGATGAAGCGAGGCAATTGAATTCTGTACCGGCTGGGCAGCGGGTAAGAAAAAGTTCTGAAAGAGACTGATATGTTAGCGTCTGTAACCTCTCAAGAGTTTGAAATTCTAACCCGCACTTTGATCAATAAACGGGCTGTGTACATCGGTGAAACAGCCCTGGCCAGCACCTGTGTTCACAGCATTAATTCTAATTTTGACGGCAATGTTTTTGTCAATTTTGAGGCAGATGCCGGGCAGTTTTTTTACAAACGCTCCAACCGCAATGAGATTGTCCATATCGATGTCTTTCATCAGAATGGCTATGTTTCTCATCAGCATTTGGCTGAGAATATCGTTAACGAAATCAAAATCTATCAGCAGCTTTATCCTGTACAATTATCAGATATAGCCCAGGCAAGGCTGGCAGACTATACGGATATACAGACAGCAACTGGAGGTGGACGGGTTTCTGGCAGCGGCCGACACGGTAAAGGCAAGAGTATCAGAAAGAACCATCTCAACCACTGTCATATCACCATCTTACTAAAGCCGGTCAATTATCGGTTAATTATGTATCTGGTCCACGCCGCTGAAAAAACGATTTTAGCACAGGGCTTAAAACTGATTAGGCTTAAGAGCATAACTTATGAAAAAAGAAGTGTTTTTAAGAGTGTAAGCGAGGATTTTGAATCTCCAACTGATACCATGCTCCATAAAAAAATTAAAAACAGCAGCGACAGTCAAAACAACATTGATCTGGACCAGCTACTGTCCTCGCTGCAGGACTACAGTATTATAACTGCCGAATGGGATAATCTGGCAGTAAACTCCTTTGATCTGGGTTATCACTATGACTCGATCGAGGATATCAGAGATAAGTTTAAATCTAAATTTAGAACCGAAACCGGGAACCAGAAAAATAAAAATATCGATCAGATGATTGGCACAAAACAGATATTTTCAACAAATACTAAAGCAGTAAAACATTACAGCGACTACACGGTTGTTGACAACTCTTTACAATATACTAACTCTTATCGTTCTAAGAACAACTTTGCAGGTGAATCAGGTGGGGCACTGGCAGTAACTAAAACCGTCAAAAATGCTTTAATCAGAAATTTTAGTCAAGAAAATTTCAGGCGAGGTTTTAGTTTTAATGAAAGCGATCTTCGCTATTATCAAAAGCCGCGACAGTCATATCGAAATTTTATCTTTCTATTTGATTGCAGTGCAAGTATGAAAGGGGCCAGAATAAAGGCTGCTGGTATTTTGGTAGATCGGCTGTTGTCATGGTCACGGGATAAGGTTGCCATAATAAGCGTGCAGGAAAATAACACCAAGCTACAGCGCCCCTTCACCAGAAACAGGCATCAATTGTTAAAGACTATTGAGAAGCTTAAGCCTTTTGGACTTACTCCACTGGCTGAAGGTCTGGAGTTATCCTATGATTATCTGAAAAGCACGGCTATGTATCATGCTGAAGTAGTATTGATCAGTGATGGAGTACCAACAGTATCGAGGTATGGTGACAGTCCAGTCACTGAGGCTAGAATGGCTGCATCAAAACTGAAAAGTGACCAAATCAAGTTTACCTGTGTGGGGGTTGAACCCAACAAACATATTATGAAAAAAATAGCTGCAGCTGGCGGTGGAAAACTGTTTATCACAAAAGATTTAAAGGAAGATGTTTTGCTGCAAATATTCAGGAGAGAACATGAGAGAATAAAGCAGATATAGCAGGAATACTCACTTTTATGGTGAAATTATAAATAGCTATTTAGGTAGCAATCGTGTCTACCGATAATAAAACAGTGTATGCAATACACTGTTTTAAAATTTATGCTAAATAATATATGCAACTTTTTGCCATCAATTTTTTAGGCATCTGCCAGGCTGAAAAAGCATTCTATTTTTCAGCCTGTGCCTGTAATAAATTAAGGACGAGAGTTGAGTTTATTTTCATCCGGGAGTGAGAACATGGTTGACAGTTTAAACAAATATCTTTGGAGATTAAAAGAAAATCATACAGATTCATATCGACAATTCTATTCATTGGCCAGGAAAATTGTTTATGGCAGAGGTTTTGAGGAAGAGGTGGCACAATTTCTCAACCCTTCACTGGCCAGCCTGCATGATCCATTTTTACTATCGGATATGGATACCGCTGTAAACAGAATTACCCAGGCAGTAACAGCGAAACAGCGCATTGTGGTTTACGGGGACTATGATGTAGATGGCATCACCTCGATTGCTGTGCTGAAAAAAGTGTTAGCAACATTAGGGTGCGATATTGATTACTATATTCCTGATAGAATGAAGGAAGGCTATGGTGTTAACTTAGCTGCCATAAAAAGCCTTTGCGCAGATTATGATTTACTGATTACTGTAGATTGTGGTATTACCAGCTGTAGTGAGGTAGAATATGCCATGGAAAATGGCCTGGATGTCATTGTCACAGATCATCATTTACCAGCCGAAAAAATTCCTCCGGCAGTAGCGGTTGTCAATCCCAAAAGACACGATGACTGCTACCCGAACAGTGAACTGGCTGGGGTGGGAGTGGTGTTTAAAGTATGCCAGGCTCTGCTGACCAGCTATTATGGGCAGCAAAAAGCCACAGAAATTATGAGCGGCCATTTGGTTTTGACTGCTATTGGGACAGTAGCTGATATTGTTCCTTTAATTGGAGAAAATAGAACTATTGTCAGCCTCGGATTAAGAAATATTAATAAATCAGTTAGTTTAGCAGGCTTAAACGCCCTGATCAATATCAGTAAAATTGCTGGTCAGGAAATTACCTGCAGCCATATCGGTTATCGGATAGCACCCAGATTAAATGCTGGCGGCAGGCTGGGAACCGCTGGGAACTCTTTAGAAATACTGTTGACTGATAATGATGAAAGGGCTGTTGAATTAGCTGTTCAACTAGATAATCTCAATGAGAAAAGAAGAAATATAGAAAAAAGAATTGAAACCGAAGCAATTGCCATGCTGGAAAATGAGCGAAATAGTAATAAGAATTTTATTATGCTTTATAAAGAAGACTGGCATCATGGAGTACTGGGGATAGTCGCTTCAAAGTTGGTTGAAAAATATTACCGACCTGTTATTCTTCTGGGCCAAGAGCAAGAATTAATTAAGGGCAGTGGCAGGAGCATCGAATGTGTCCATTTACATCAATTATTGAGCAATTACAGTGAACTGCTATCGGGCTTTGGCGGTCATTTTATGGCAGCCGGCCTGTCATTGCCGCCTGAAAATATGGCAGTACTGCACCAAAAGCTGAGCCAGGACATAGCCAGCAGTTGCTCAACAGAAGACTTGCTTCCAAAAATCTCAGCAGATATTGAAGCTACACTCCCTGAGATAAATAATTTCACTGTGCAGGAACTGAAAAAGCTTAAACCTTTTGGGATTGGCAATCCAACACCTAAGATTCTGTTTAAAGGGGTGGAGGTTAAACAGGTATTGCCTATTGGTCAGCAGAAACATACTAAACTGGTATTGAGGCAGCATGACCGCCAAATAGACTGTCTGTTTTGGCAAAGACCTGATTTAGGTGTAGCTGAAGGTGAGGTAGTTGATATTATTGGCACGGTTGAAGAGAACAGCTGGCGAGACAAAATTACTTTAAATATTATCGGTAAAGCTATTCGCAGGAACGGTTTTGGTGAGCTGGCTGATCACAGAGGGCTGAAAAATAAAGATAGTTATATCAGTAAGTTTTTCACGGACCAGTACTCATCAGCCATACTATTCTTTGGCAAAAAGTATGGCAGGTTTAAAGAATACATTGAAAACGATGTTCGACCTTTGGGCAGCGGTTTAATATTATATTATAATAACGATAGTTTTACTGTAGTCAACAGTCTTGAAGGTTTGAAATGTCAACATATTTTTTGCTATGATATTCCTTTTAATCGTCAGCAGTTGTTTAGGGCAAATGTTGGAGAAGATATTTGCTTACACTTATTGTATAATAAAATAGATTCTCTGCAGCAGCTGGAGACAGTTGCCCGGAGAAAACTTGATCGAAAGAATTTTTCAGATTTTTATCGTTTTCTGGCAGGAGAAAAGAAAAATAAATTAAATATAGCTGATTATAAAATACAGGGCAAAGCAGAGGATGAATCAGGAGTTTTAGCTTTGACAATGCTGCAGATATTTTCCCAATTAGGCTTTCTGACCTGGAAAGTGAATGAGATTGATGAGATTTATTATCAGCTAAACAGTTTTAAAAGTAAGGTAGAGCTGAATACCTCTGCTGCATATCTCAATTATCTCACGCTCATTGACAGAGCTTCAACAGAACACAGCTTTTTACTGTCTTCGGGCACAAGCATTCAACAATATTATTTGAGGGGGACCAAGTAATGAATAGTAATCAGTTAAAGGCTCAGATCAGAGAGGTTATGGACTTTCCCAAAGCCGGGATTTGTTTTAAAGACATAACCACCATATTGCAAAATAAAGTTGCATTCAAGGCAGCTATTGATCTGTTGGCCAAAGAATACTATAAGCATGAGATAGATTTAATAGTGGGTCCGGAAGCGAGAGGCTTTATCGTAGGGGCTCCATTGGCCTATGTTTTAGGCACTGGATTTATACCGGTGCGTAAGCCGGGAAAACTTCCGGCTGCTACTGAAACTATTGAATATGACTTGGAATATGGGTCAAACAAGCTGCAGATGCATCGAGATGCAATCAAGCCGGGACAAAAGGTATTAGTGGCCGATGACCTGTTAGCCACAGGTGGAACAGCCGCAGCAACAGTAAAGCTGGTAGAAAAAATGGGTGGTAATATTGTTGGGGTTGGATTTTTGATTGAACTGCAATTTTTAAATGGAAGAGAATTGCTGGCTCCTTATCAGGTTAAATCATTAATTCAGTACTAAGGAGGATTACTGTGGATTTAGCCACAATGATTAGTAAAATAAAATTTAAACTCAGTGAACAGCAATTAGCTTTGCTGAAAAAAGCCTATACTATGGCGGTTAAGGCTCATCAGGATCAAGTTCGGGAAAGCGGTGAACCTTACATATCTCATCCTCTGCAGGTTGCAAGTCTGCTGGCGGAGAATTTAGAGATGGATTTTGAAACCATAGTTGCAGGTTTACTTCATGATGTTATTGAGGACTCAGCAATCTCGGTCGAAAAGATAAAAAAAGAGTTTGGTGCTAACATTGCCCTGTTAGTTGACGGGGTCACAAAGTTAACCAGAATTAAAGAAAAAACAAGGACTCAGCAGCAGGCCCATAACCTTCACAAAATGTTTTTAGCTATGGCCAGCGATATCAGAGTTGTTATTATAAAGCTTGCTGACAGGCTTCATAACATTCGCACTCTCAATTGTGTTTCCAGAGAAAAACAGCTTCGCGTAGCTAAAGAGACCCTGGAAATTTATGCTCCTTTGGCTAATAGACTGGGAATGAATTTTTTAAAGTCTGAGCTTGAGGATCAGTCTTTGCGATATCTTAAACCGGAGAAATATCGGGAAATCAGGCACCTGATCGATAAAAAACGTTCAGAACGAGAGGATTTTGTCAACGAGGTCATCAGTACTTTGAAGTTCAAGCTGAAAGAGGTCAATATTATTGCTGATATCAAAGGACGGCCGAAGCATTTTTACAGCATTTATAAAAAAATGATGGATAAGCAAAAGACATTTGATGAAATCTACGATTTGACAGCTGTTAGAATTGTGGTTGAAACGGTTAAGGATTGTTATGGGGCATTGGGAGTTGTGCACACCATGTGGACGCCCTTGCCGGGCAGATTTAAAGACTATATTGCCATGCCGAAGCCGAATATGTATCAGTCACTTCATACTACTGTTATTGGCCTGCGCAAAGAGCCTGTTGAAATTCAGATTAGAACAGAGGCAATGCACCACACTGCCGAATACGGGATTGCGGCCCATTGGAAGTACAAAGAAGGTGTAAATCAGCAGAACAGTTTCGACTCAAAACTGGCCTGGCTGCGCCAGGTTATAGAGTTCCAACAGGAACTTAAAGACGTAGAAGAGTTTGTGGACAGCTTGAAAGTAGACTTATTTTCAGATCAGGTCTTTGTTTTTACTCCAAAAGGTGATGTCATTGATCTCCCTTCAGGGGCTGTACCCATTGATTTTGCGTACCGGATACATACCGAGGTTGGCAACAGATGTATCGGAGCCAAAGTGAATGGAGCGATTGTCTCCTTGGACTATCAGTTAAAGACCGGAGATATTGTCCAGATTTTAACCTCAAAAAGTGTTCATGGCCCCAGTCGGGATTGGCTCAAGATTGCCAAAACGTCTTCGGCCCGGTCTCGAATTCGCCAGTGGTTCAAGCGAGAGCAGCGAGAGGAGCATATTGAGCAGGGCCAGGAGATGCTGATCAATGAAATTAAAAAGACTGATTACGAGCCAAAATTACTGCTGAATAATAAAGAATATGATTTTATTGCCTATCTGTTAGAGGATTTTAACTACATCTCGTTTGATGATCTGCTGGCCGCTATCGGTTATGGCAACCAGTCAGCTGCTGCCATAGTAAATAAGCTGGTCGATTACTATAAAGACAAATACGAGCCCGAAGATATTATAGAAAAAATTATTGAAGCTGAACAGCCTGTAGAACTGCCTTCGCAGGGGGTGGAAATACAGGGAATCAGTAACGCTTTGCTGAAGTTAGCCCGATGCTGCAATCCTATTCCGGGAGATCAGGTTATAGGATATATTACCCGTGGAAAAGGGGTAACCATTCACAGAATAGACTGCCCCAATATGCTTTCTAAAAAAGATGAGGTAGAGCGTTTTATTGATGTAATGTGGGATGAGGATGCCCAACACACCTACCCGGTACCGCTCCAGATCACAGCCTCGGATAAACCCGGTTCCATATATGATATACTTGGAGTAATTTCTAGCATCGACGTCAATATCTCTGCCCTCCATTCCAGGGGAGGAATAATCTATGTAACACTCGATGTTTTAAATCTTAAACAACTGAATAACATTGTTAACAAAATAAAAAATATTCAGGATGTTACTCAAGTGAGAAGAATCTGAGGTGATTGAATGAGAGCTGTAGTGCAAAGAGTAAAAGAAGCCCGTGTTACAGTTGATGGTGAAATTATCGGAGCGATAAAAAACGGGTTATTAATTTTGCTGGGTATAAGCCAGGATGATACTGAAGATAGTATCCCATGGCTGGTAGACAAGGTCATTAACCTGAGAATTTTTAATGACGATCAGGGAAAGATGAATCTTTCGGTGCACGAGGTTGAAGGTGAGCTTTTAATAGTTTCGCAGTTTACTTTGTATGGTAACTGCAAAAGGGGGCGGAGGCCCAGCTATAGCCAGGCCGCCAGCCCTGAAAAAGCCTTGGCGTTGTATCAACAGTTTGTAGCTGAGGCAAAAAAGAAGGGCTTAAAAGTAGCCAGTGGTCAGTTTGGAGCTTATATGCAAATTATGTCGATTAACGACGGGCCGGTAACCCTGATTGTAGACAGTCTATGCTGAGGAAGTGAGTATATGGAAATTAAGACAATAGTTAATGGTAAACTGGCGACTAATTCTTATCTTATATATTGTAAAGCTACCCGCCAGGCGGCAGTAATTGACCCCGCTGAAGGGGTTTCCCAGATCATGACTGAGGTCAATAAACTTGGCTTGAATTTGGGTTTAATAATCAATACCCATGGACATGCCGATCATATTTCCGGCAATAAAAAACTGGTTGAGGAGTATGGTTGCCAGATAGCCATCAGTAGCCAGGATGCCCCAATGTTAACAGAGATAGATGATAATTTTGCCATTTATCTGGGCCTTGACGGCCAGCAGCCGGAGCCGGACAGGTTACTGGCGGAGGGTGATATAATTCAGATTGGTGAGATAAAGCTGAGCGTTATAGCTACCCCGGGCCATACTGAAGGGGGTATTGCACTTTATGATAATGACCAGGGGGTTTTATTCAGTGGCGATACCTTGTTTAAAAAATCAATGGGCAGAGTAGATCTGCCAGGTGGCAATCTGGATAAAATCAGGGCTTCTCTGAAAAAACTATGTCGACTGCCTGGTAAGACCATTGTCTATCCCGGACATGGCCCTTCAACTACAATCGATTATGAAAAGGAGCAGAATCCCTATTGTCAGCATGGGGGACTTTAACTGGTGTCCGGCCGGTAAAACTGGTGCAGTATTTAAAGCAGCAAACAACTGGCAAAGATCAGGTTTATCAGCTGCTGATCGAGAGGTATGGATTGAGCAAGCCCAATGCCAGCCTGATTATGGACATATCAGAACGTGAAGACGCATTATTAAGGCCGATTGATAAAAATAAGGTTGCCATCTATCTAAATATTCCATTTTGTCCAAGCCGGTGTTCATATTGCTCTTTTATATCTGTTGCCAACAAAAATGCCGCCGGGCTGTATCGTGGATATGTCGATGCCCTAACGTTGGAAATACAGGCCGTTCAAGATTTTTTAAGCAAACATGGCAAAAAGGTTCTACTGGTTTATATCGGCGGTGGTACCCCGACAGTGCTTGATGGTGATTGTTTAGCCAGCCTGCTGGCAGCAGTCAGCAGCTTTAACCTGCAGAATGCCTTGGAATATACTGTTGAAGCAGGCCGGGCAGATACTATTACTGAGGACAAGCTGGAGGTATTAATACGATATGAGGTGAACAGAATAAGTATTAATCCCCAGACCATGAATGTCGATACCCTGGCCCTGGTCAACAGGCATCATACCCCTGAACAGGTAATTGCCGCGGTGGAACTGGCTCATAATAAAGGCTTGCAGGTCAATATGGATATGATTCTGGGGCTGCCGGGGGAAGGCGTCAGCGACGTGCAGGATACCCTGCAGCAGGTTCTAAACATGGCTCCGGTCAATGTAACCGTTCACAATCTGGCTTTAAAAAAGACCTCAGCCATGTATCAACTTCCGGTACCTGATGCAAAGCAACAGATAATAGCAGAAATGAATGCTTTCTGCTCCAGAGTGTTGCAAAAAACTGGCTATTATCCCTACTATTTATACCGTCAGAAAAATACAGCTGGCGGCTATCCCAATATTGGCTATACTGTCTCAGGACAGGAGTGCCTGTACAATGTAGCCATGATAAGTGATAGATGCTCTATTTACAGCTGTGGTGCTGGTTCGATAACCAAGATTATCAGCGAAGGAAAGCGATTTAAGCGGTTGGCAACGACTAAGGATGCCAAGCATTATATCAACGATATTGACAAAATAATAGAGAAAAAAATAAGGTGGTTTAATGATGAGAATCTCAGATAAGACATGGAAGCGAAGCCATATGTGCGGTCAGTTAAATGCCGGTAACTGTGGGCAGGAAGTAATCTTAGCTGGCTGGGTGCAGAAGAAACGCAATCTGGGCGGATTGCTTTTTGTTGATTTAAGAGATAGAACCGGCATAATTCAGTTAACTATCGATTTGTCAAAAAGTGACTTGGCTGTGGCCGAAAAGATCAGGTCGGAATACGTGGTCATCGCCCGTGGGTTGGTTCGGCTAAGGCCTGAAGGACAGCAAAACCCAACTATGGGTACTGGTGAGATTGAGATTGATATTACTGAGATAGAGATTCTAAGTACTGCCCAGACCCCACCATTTTATATTGTCGATGATGTCAATGCCGAAGAAAGTCTGCGCCTGAAGTACCGGTATTTAGACTTAAGAAGACCGGAGATCCAAAAGGCAATGATCTTCAGGCATCGTGTCGCCAAAGCCATCCGTGATTATCTGGATGGAGCAGGTTTTCTGGAAATTGAAACCCCAATTTTAACCAGGTCAACCCCAGAAGGAGCTCGTGATTATCTGGTACCGAGCCGGGTTAATAAAGGAACATTTTATGCCCTGCCTCAGTCCCCTCAGATATTCAAGCAACTGCTGATGGTTGGGGGTTATGATCGATATTTCCAATTAGCACGCTGTTTTCGAGATGAAGATTTAAGGGCTGACCGTCAGCCAGAGTTTACGCAAATAGACATTGAAATGTCTTTTATTGATGAAGAAGATGTGCGTCAGGTTGCCGAAAGCATGGTTAAATTTGTGTTTAGCAATATCTTAGATATTAAACTTAAAGATGACTTCCCGCTTATTTCATATCAGACTGCTATCGATAAATACGGGAGTGACAAGCCTGATACGAGATTTGGGCTGGAGTTGGAAGACGTCACTTCTGTATTCAGTGCCAGCGAATTTCGGGTGTTTAAAGATACCATCGACAGTGGCGGAGTGATCAGGAGCATCACTGTTCCCCAGCAGAGCTTTAGCAGAAAAGAGCTTGATAACTACACCAACTATGCTAAAAAGCATGGGGCTAAGGGGTTAATCTGGGTTGCTTATACCGAACAGGGGATTAGATCTTCAATTGCGAAATTTTTAACTGAGGCTGAAATTCAGGATCTTGCTCAAAAAACCCAGGCTCAACCAGGTGATGTGATTTTTATCGTTTCAGCTGACCGCAAAACGGTTGCTAAATCTTTGGGGGCATTGAGGCTAAAACTGGGACAGGATCTGGAGCTGATTGATCGATCTAAATGGGCTTTTCTCTGGGTAGTGGATTTTCCTCTCTTTGAATATGATGCGGAGCAGCAAAGATTCACCGCTTCTCATCATCCTTTTACCATGCCTCAGGAGGAGGATATCGCTAAGCTGGTCAGCAATCCCGGTGAGGTCCGAGCTAAAGCGTATGATCTGGTTTTAAATGGAGTAGAGATCGGTGGAGGCAGTATTAGGATTCACGATCAGGTTGTTCAGCAGCAGATGTTTCAGGCTTTGGGCTTTACTGAAGAAGAGGCTTGGAATAAGTTCGGCTTCTTTATCGAAGCATTACAGTACGGCACACCACCACATGGCGGTATTGCATTTGGATTGGATCGCTTAATTATGGAAATGCTTCGGCTGTCCAATATCCGCGATGTAATTGCTTTTCCTAAAACAACCAGTGCATCTTCCTTAATGTCAGGCGCACCTGGGCCAGTTGCTAAACAGCAGTTGGCTGAATTGAATATTGAGCTCAGTGAATAACAGGAGAATGAAATGTATCGACAAGGGTTAGTGACCGGGCAAGCCGGAGATTATGTTGAGGTTGAGATATTACGCCATTCTGCTTGCAGCAGTTGTGGAGGCTGTGCCCTGGGCAAGGCTGAATCAAAGTCTGAAACCATTAAAGCACTTAATCGGACCCAGGCCCAGGTCGGGGATTTGGTTGAATTAGCTTTAGCTGATGGGAGGATTGCCAGAGCTGCTTTAACAGCCTACGGGATACCGTTGATAGCTATGCTGGCCGCCTTGCTTATCGGCTTGAGATTGCAGCTGTCAGATATCTCCACTCTGATTCTTGCTGTAGTTGCCTTGGCGGGCAGCTATGCTTTGAATAAATTTCTGCTTGAGCCCTGGCGCACAAAAGCAAAAAAGTATCAGGTTGTTGCAATAAAGATAGTTAAAGGGGAAAACTAATGAGGGGGTTTATAAGTGAATAAGATTATTGATTTAAGAAGTGATACCGTAACCAAGCCTTCTGAAAAAATGCGTTTGGCGATGTACAGAGCTGAAGTAGGCGATGATGTTTATGGAGATGATCCCACTGTAAATCGACTGGAAGAATTGGGGGCAGAGCTGTTTGGAAAAGAAGCAGCACTGTTTGTAACAAGCGGTACCCAAGGTAATTTACTGGCCTTATTAACCCATTGTCGACGGGGTGATGAGGTAATCGTCGAAGCTAATTCTCATATCTTTTTGTATGAGGTCGGGGGATTGTCAGCATTAGGTGGAATTATGCCTCGCTGCATACCCGGTGACAATGGATTTCTAATTCCTGAGTCTGTTGAAAACAGTATTCGCAGTGAAAATGTTCATCACCCAATCACCAGGCTAATATGTGTAGAAAATACTCATAACTTAGCAGGAGGGGCGGTAATTACTATTGAACAGCAGAATGCTCTCCGTCAGGTTGCCGATAATTACCAGCTCAAAATGCATCTTGACGGGGCCAGGGCTTTCAATGCCGCTGTATTTTTAGGATGCCCGGTAGCAGAAGTTGCTCAGCCATATGATAGTGTTCAGGTTTGCTTATCCAAGGGTTTGGGTGCTCCGGTTGGCAGTTTGCTTGTCGGTAAGAAAGATTTTATTGCCCAGGCTCGCCGTTACCGAAAAATGGTCGGAGGAGGAATGCGGCAGGCCGGAGTTATAGCTGCAGCAGGGATTTATGCTTTAGAAAATATGGTGGAGAGGCTGGCCGATGATCATCACAATGCCAAACTACTGGCTGAGAAAGTGGCGAATGTTAAAGGATTAGGTCTGGATATGCGCAGTGTCGACACCAATATTGTATACTGCAAAGTTGATGAAGATTATATGAGTGCTGTTGAGCTTTGTGACAAACTGCGGGAAAAAGGGGTACTGGCTAATGCTATGGGTTCCGACCGAGTGCGCTTTGTTACCCATCATGACGTGACTACTGAGCAATGTCAGCAGGCTGCTGGAATCATCAACGAAATAATGATGGCTGACAGATGAATATATTTGAGAGAAATATCCAGCAAAAACTGAGAACAGCCGCACCCCTGGCTGATCGAATGCGTCCGGAAACTCTGGACCAGTTTGTTGGACAGGAGCAGATAGTGGGTAAAGGTCGTTTATTACGACGGGCTATTGAAGCAGACAGGCTTACTTCGATGATTTTTTACGGGCCTCCCGGTACTGGAAAAACTACTCTGGCCCGGGTAATTGCCAACAGCACTAAACGGAATTTCGAGCAGATCAATGCGGTAATGTCAGGGGTAAAAGATATTAGAGCAATTATTGCCAAGGCTAATGAGTTGCTGGGCATGTCAGACATCCGAACTATCCTGTTTATTGACGAGATCCATAGATTTAACAGGTCTCAGCAGGATGCCTTATTACCCAGCGTTGAAAAAGGTCTGATAACCCTGATTGGAGCAACAACAGAAAATCCTTATTTTGAAGTAAATGCTCCGTTGCTGTCGCGTTCCAGAATATTTAGACTGCAGACCCTGACAGACCAGAACATTGAGCTGATTATCGAGAAAGCTTTAGCAGATCAGAACAGAGGTTTAGGCCGGCTGAATGTGATCCTCAGCGAGCCGGCAATGCAACATTTGGTTCGGGTTTCAGCTGGAGATGCCAGAGCGGCATTGAATGCCTTGGAACTGGCCGCTTTAACAACAGAACCAGATGCTGACGGGGTGATCAGGATCAGTTTAGATATTGCAGCGGAGTCAATTCAACAGAAGGCCCTGTACTATGATAAGAATAAAGATGCCCATTATGATACAGCCTCTGCTTTTATTAAATCAATGCGTGGAAGTGACCCCGATGCAGCATTATATTACTTGGCCCGAATGATTGAAGCCGGTGAAGATGTTCGGTTTATTGCCAGAAGAACGGTTATCTGTGCTGCTGAAGATGTTGGTAATGCTGACCCGATGGCCTTAGTAGTGGCAAATAGTGCTGCTCAGGCCTGTGATTTTGTTGGTTTCCCCGAGGCGAGAATAATTTTAGCCCAGGCTGTAATTTACATCGCCTGCGCTCCGAAGAGTAATAGAAGTTATCTGGCTATCAAAGAGGCTCAAAAGGCCGTCAATAACAAAGAATTTAGCGGAGTTCCCTCCAGCCTTAAAGATGCCAGTTATAAAAGTGCTGCTAAACTGGGCCATGGCAAAGGATATATTTATCCCCACGATTATGAAGGCAGTTTTGTCAAGCAGCAGTACCTGCCTGACAGTGTTAACAGTGATCGATATTATTATCCGACTAAAAATGGCTATGAAGCCGATATATTTAAAAGAATGATCGAGTGGTGGGCGAGGCAAGATGAATCTGAACAATAGCTACAAGTCAGTATTGAAAGAGGCCCACTGTAAAAACAAGGTCGGTTCATGCAGATTTTATGGTAGCGTCAAATCAGTAAAAGATGAAGCCAGTGCTGAGGGTTTTATTCAGACTGTCAGGCAAGAGCATTCAGACGCTTCTCATCATGTCTGGGCCTACCGGATTGGTATTAAACAGATTATCAGCAGATACAGTGATGATGGAGAACCTGCCAATTCTGCCGGGCCACCGGTGGCCAGAGCTATTGAAGGCTGCGGCCTGACTAATGTAGTGGTAGTGATAACCCGCTATTACGGTGGAGTAAACCAGGGTGTAGGCGGATTAATCCGGGCTTACGGACGAACAGCTACAATGGTCTTGAAAGAAGCTGGAAGTGAAGAGCACCTGGCCTTTCAGCAGCTGGAGATAAAGCCAGTTACGTATGCTCAACTGGGGGATGTTATCCGTAGTGTGGAGAACCATCAGGGTAAAATTAGTGATATTGTATACAATATTGATGTTAAAGTGATTGCTTCACTCCAGCCAGAGCGGCTGGATAGCTTTAAAACGAATATCAGGGATATAACCCGGGGCCAGGCACAACTGAGTTTAGGAGAGTTAGTATGGCACAAAAAAGAATAGCGGTGGCCATGAGTGGTGGAGTAGACAGCTCTGTTACGGCCCGCCTGTTGCAAAACGAGGGATACCACGTTTGCGGTTTAACGATGGTTATTGCCAGGGATTCAAATAGTAAAAAAGAGCAAAAAACTGTTAAAGATGCTCAAGAGGTGGCCAGATTTCTGGGGATTGAACACCATGTCATTGATTTGAGGAAGCAGTTTTATGATTCGGTAATAAAACAGTTTATTGCTGAGTACGAAGCCGGCCGAACCCCTAATCCATGCGTTGTCTGCAATAAGTTCATTAAATTTGGAACACTTTTGAACAAAGCCCGGGAACTCGGCTGCGAAAAGATGGCAACTGGCCATTATGTCAGACAAAAGTACGATAAACTGCTGAAGGAGCATCAAATATACAGGGCCTTGGATTCTGGCAAAGATCAAACCTACATGATGTACAATTTAAACCAGCGAACTTTGGCCAGCACTGTTTTTCCATTAGGTAGCTATAGAAAAAATGAAATTAAGCAGCTGGCCAGAGACTGGGGCTTGCCGATTGCCAATAATCAGGAGAGCCAGGAGATATGTTTTATTGATGATAACGACTATAAAAAATATTGGCAGGAGACAACCAAGTCAACCGGAATAGCAGGGATTTTGATTGATGCTGACGGCAGGCAGATAGGCGAGCATCAGGGGATACAAAACTTTACTATCGGTCAAAGAAAGGGATTGGGCGTTGCGCTTGGATATCCTGCTTATGTAATTAATATCGATCCACTGCGCCATACTGTGACGATCGGCAGAGAGGAATTGCTGTGGTCAACAGAACTTAAGGTTGATAATGTCAATTGGCTATCTGGACATCCACCTCAATCGAAGGATATTGAGGTAAAAATCCGCTACCGCAGCAAGCCGGAACCAGCGATAATAAAATCCATAACTGGTACAACTGCAATGATAGTGTTTAACAAACCCCAACGGGCTATCACACCCGGACAGTCAGCCGTTTTTTATGTGGGGGAGTTGCTGCTCGGCGGAGGCATTATTGGTTAAGCTTCTTTCCACGGATGCTTCAATAATTGGCTTAGCTATGCGTCGTACGCTATAATTTTTTCATAGATATACTACTCGTATTATCTATGTAAAAAATTATAGCTACTTCTTTATCTAAGCTCAATTCTTGAAGCCACTGTATGCCTTGCTTTTCGTCATTTAGTGTTTAGGTCTTTCCACTGAGGCTCCCATAATTAACCCTACCTCGGCGTCACACGAGAAAATCTGCTAAAAGATATACTATTTGTATTATCTTTGTAGCAGATTTTTTCTACGCCTTGATCTGAATTCAATTTTGTGAGCCTAGGTTTGACTTATGTCTCGTCATTTATTAACTTTTTTTAACGAAGGGCCTCATGATACAGTTGATGATTGATAAGAAGAAAAAGACTACGAAGAAATTTTCTCAAAGATATACTAATTGTATTATCCTTGTAGTAAATTTCTTCTATTACTTGATCTATGCACAATTTTGAAAGCCTCGGCATAAT